>DAIQOB010000062.1:0-9879 GCA_036788075.1 Syntrophobacteraceae bacterium | reverse complement strand
TTTACTAAATATCCCAGACAGATATACCTCAAAAAGGACGCTCGGCAACCATGAGGGACCTTTGGCAACCGTGTAAAAGTCATTGTGGTTGAGGCGGTTCAGGAGCACAAGATCTCAAGGGGTGCAGGATATGACGATACCTTCAATACCGACACGCGGGCGCACTCTTGATTATGCGGCCCCGGTCTATGACCTCCTGGAGCCGCTTTTTCTGCTCATGAAACAGGCGGAGTATGACCTGACCCTCATCGAAGCATTGGATCCCGGACCGTCGGACACCATTCTGGATCTGGGCTGCGGCACGGGTGTGCTCTGCCGGATGATTGCCGAGCGCTTGCAGCCGGAGCTTGGCGGGAGCGTGACGGGAATCGACGCCGCGGGGAAAATGATAGAAGTGGCGAGAAAAAAGCGGGGCGCACCTCACTGCCGTTTCGAGGCCATGGCAGCGGAGCATCTCCTCTTCGACGACGAAACGTTTGATGCCGTCGTCTCCAGCCTTTTTTTCCATCATGTTCCTCTGGATCTTAAGAAGCTCAGTTTGCAGGAAGCCTTCCGCACGCTCAAGCCCGGAGGAAAACTGATCATCGCCGACATGCACAAACCGACGACATTCATGGGATGGCTCGTTTCCCATGTTTCGCGGTGGTTCTTCATGCAGCCACAGATCGGTGAGAACATACGGGGCGTCCTACCGGACCTGATGGTGGAAGCGGGCTTCCCGCCGCCACGAACTGTTGCCCAGTATTTTGGCTACATAACCGTTTTTGCGACATCGAAGCCCCAGTGACCCGGCCATTTTCTCAATTCTTCGCGCAAGCGGACGACTTCGCGCAGCTCGAATCCGAGCTTCATGCAGGTCTCGATCTCTTCTGGAAGACCGCAGCCGTCATCATGCACGACAGCCCTATTCATCTGGCCCCGCCAAGCCCTGCATTGTTCTCTCTGGAGAGCAATTTCTTCTCCACCCTGTTCCTGTATTCGTATTACCGGACGGGCGTCGCCTCCGACCGTCGAGTTCTCTATGTCGCGGTCAACCAGTGCCTGCGTGGAATGGTCACCGGTTGTGACAACATCCTGGACGACGAGTACAAGATGACCCTCGAGACGGACCTGCCGGGCCGGGCCCACCGCTTCCGATCGATACTTGACATCATGGTTTCCGACCGCACTCTGTTTGCGCTCCTGACTCGGTACTGCACTGAGCATAACCTGCCCGTGGAAAAAGCCCTGGAGGCCAGTGCCGCATCGTTGCAGGCCCTGGCGCGGAGTGGTGCACAAGAGGCATCGGAAGAAGGAGGGATCGAAGAGCGTCTCACCCCTGAAGACGTTCTTCTCACAATCCATCATCTCAAAACCGGCATTCTCTTTCAGTCCCCATGGGTTATCCCGACAATACTGGAGGCCCCAGTCCCTCCCGAGGCACCCGCGATGAGGGAAGCCCTTTACGACATCGGCATCGGGTGCCAGATATTCGATGACATGGTAGACCTTTTCGTCGATTTACGGAATCGACGCCACAATTATGTGGCGTCACACCTCGCCCACCGGCAGCCCCCTGCTGTATGGCGGCGCATAGAATCCTTGTCTGCAGAAGAAAATGCAAGGGACGCCTTCTATGCCGAATTTCCTGCCATCTATAGAAGGATGACGTCCGAGGGGCTTTCCCGCCTCGAAGATGGGCTGCGCCGCCTGTTCTTTGAACGTCACCACCTCTTGGTACGGCCCGCAGCACTTTTCATAGCCGGGCGGATTGGCGTGCACCTCGAGGGCTAAGAGAAGAGCCGACGATGCGATTCGGGTTCATCTTCAAGATCTCCGGCCTGATCCTGCTGCGCTCCTGGCGAGCTACGGTCGTTCTCGCCTTCATGGTCGTTTCAGCCGTGGCCTCACTGGTTTTTCTCTCCTCCATGGCCGTCGGCACCAACGATGCGATGATTCGCAACTCGACGGAGCTCTTTGCCGGCCACATCATCGGCACCGATATCCCTCTCGAGAGTGACGCCCGCCTACTGGCCGTGCCGGGCGTTGAGCGGGTGCTCCTCCGTCGACAACGACATTTCCTTTTATGGAAAGAGGACGCGCTGGAGCCGGTCCTCCTGGTGGGCATCAACCCCGTGCAGGAGAGGGAGGGCACGGCACTCTGGAAGAAGACCGCAAGAGGACGCTACCTTGAGCCGACGGAGGAAGCCCTTTACCTGAGCCAGGACACCGCCAGGCGGCTCCAGGTCGATGTCGGGAATGAGGTTTCTCTCGGCAGTCGCCCAGGCGTCCTGTTGAAGACCTTCAAAGTGGTGGGTATTTATCACACCGGGATCAGCCACCTCGACCAGGGGCAGGCCTTCTGCCCGATGGATGCATTCCCGGGTGAGGACGGCCTCATTTCAACGGCGGTCTTCCTGAAGCCGGGCACATCGATCGACAAAATTATTGGGCAATACCGCAAGGTTTTGCCATCGGCCACTTTCACGCCATGGATGGAATTCATGCCCGATCTGAAGCAGCTGATCGACCTGGACGACATGTGCATGGCCATTGTCATCACCCTGGTCTTTTCCATCGTGTCCGTGGGAATTTCGTGCGCCTTTCTGATTTTTACCCTCAAGAACCTCCGGGAGCACGGCATCATGAAGGCCATGGGCGTTTTGCCCGTTCATACCGCCTCACTGCTCGTCACCCAGATCGGCCTGCTGACGGTTTCTGCGGCTACCCTCGGCACTCTCGTGGGGATTCTGGCGGTAGCCCTTTTTGCCCACACAGGCATCGACCTCAGTGACTTTACCTCGCATAACCAGTATTTTGCCGTGTCCGGGGTAATTTATCCACGGCTCACCGGGACTGCGCTTTTTGCCTCTCCGCTTTTGGCGGTCATCTTTGGAATGATGGCTGCTGTATGGCCTGCTCTCTATGTCATTCGCAAGAACCCGGCCGAAATCCTGAGGAGCGTATAAAACGTGGTTTCTGTACAGAATGTCTCCAAGCAATACACATCGGGGCGAGGTCGGGTAACGGCCCTGGCGGAGATCTCCTTTTCCGTCCAGATCGGGCAGGGCATCATTCTGGCGGGCAAATCGGGCTCCGGGAAAACGACCCTTCTGAACTGTATCGGAACACTGGAAAGACCGGACAGCGGCAGCATTCTGTGCAACGGCAGAGACATCTGCGCACTGGCACCCAGGCAGCAGGCCCTGTTCCGGCGCCAGGAAGTGGGCTTTGTGTTTCAGGCCGGTAATCTTCTGCCCTGGCTGACGGTTGCAGAGAATCTCCAGTTCCCTCTGGAGCTCAATGCGATCCGGGGCAAAGTGCAACGAAAGCGCATCGAAGAGCTCCTGGTGAATTTCGGTCTTGCCGGGTATGAAAAGGCCATGCCGGCGGAACTGTCGGGGGGGGAATCGCAACGGATTGCGTTTGCCCGGGCTATCGCCCATTCCCCTTCGCTGCTCCTGGCCGATGAGCCCACAGCGAGCCTCGACTCCGCCACCGGAAGACAGCTCATCGAGCTCATGTTTTCACTCTGTCGATCCCAGCACACCACCTTATTCATTGCAACACACGATCAGGAGCTCTTGGAAATGACCGATGAGATCATCTATTTGAAAGACGGAAGGATGCGGCAAAGCTTATGAGGACAACACCACGGACGCTGACTTTGGCCCTGCTGCTGGCTGCCCTTTTTGGAATATCCGGATGCGCCTATCGCTATTACCTCGGAATGCACGGCCCCAGCATCAGAAGCTCTCCAGAAATACACGAAGCATCGGTACGGGAAGACGCGCAGTGCCTGGCATGTCACGGACCGGCCGGGGCGGGTGATGCTCCACAGACCACGCACCCTCATTTCAGGGGATGCCTCAAGTGCCACAGTGACCGGCAATGATGTTGAGTGTCTTTGAGGGGTGAGACAACAGAGGATTCGAGGGAAAATAAGGTTGGAGTAAAATGAACTGAAGGACCGCCTCACAGGGAGGCTCATGGAAAGGGCCGTGCATTACCGGGCAGGGGAGAGAATTTGCGGCGGAGCCAGCGCCGCATCCGGAGCCAGCGGACTAATATCTTTAACCTTCCCGGGATGCACGAACCCTTTTCCAATTGCTCAACCCGCCCTCTTACGAGGGCGAGAAAAAGCCTTACACAAAAGCACACGCTGCTCGTCGGTAGAAATCACGGCCCATCTTCATTCGTTCGCACCCGTTTGGCAGAGGCAGGCAGCCCGTGCCAAACGGGAATCACGCCGCGAGGGAGTACATACCGACACTCAATTCCTGCAGCTTGAGAAGTCGTATTTTATTCGACCTCCACTCCCAGTCTTTCCCACTGGGCTTTGGCTTCGGCCTCCGCCCTGGCGACTTCCTCTTCCGTCCAGGGCTCGATGACCAGGCAGTCCGCCACCAGCTCCCAAATGTATTTCACCTCGTATGGGTAGTCTTTGTAGTACTTGGGCAGACGCTTCATCATCTGGTCGTGGCAGTTGGAACATCCCACAACCACGACGTTGGCCCCGCTGTTTTTGATCTGCTCGTATTTGAAACGGCCATGGTAAGCGGATTCGTCTTCATAAGGCAGAGGCCAGTTGCCGCCGCCCGCTCCGCAGCAGTAATTGTTGGCGCGGTTCGGCTCCATGTCGACGAATTGGTCCACGCACTGGTTGATGATCCAGCGTGGCTCGTCGTAATAGCCGTAACCGAAATTGCGCTCCAGCTCGCGGCCGTGCTTACAGCTGTCATGCCAGGTGAAGACTTTGCCGGCATGCACGCTCTTGTCGAGCTTGATGCGCCCACTGGATATAATTTCCTTCAAGTAATCATACAGGTATATGTGCTCGATTTTGTTGTTCGGGTCCTCCAGCACACATTCCTTCATACCCTTACGGCAGCCATAAGAACCGCCTCCACAGTCGGGCATGATCATGCGGGCGACCTGGTGCTGCTTCATAAAGTCGATTTTGCGCTTGGCCAGGGTGATGGTGGCATCCAGATCGCCTGTGAAAAGTCCCCAATCGACCGCTTCCCAGTTTTCCGACGGGATGGTCCAGTTCTCTTTGGCAGCATAAAAGATCTTCCACCACCAGATCATGTCGTCGTTGTCGGCGAAGACTTCCTTGGAATTGGGGAAAAAGAGGATGTCCGCCTTGTCCTTGTCGATGGGAACATAAAAGCCCGGCATCTCTTCGGCCAGCTCCGCACCCATGTCGGACATGAGGAAGAAATAGTCCTCCTTGGGAATGGCCATATTGTTGCCGGTGTTGAGGACATTTTCCACGCCCTTGTGAAGGATTCCGGGAACCTTGTCGCGGGGTCTCAGGCTCTTCATTTTTCCCATAATGCCCACGATATCGATGTTCATGGGGCAGCCATGAACACAGCGCCCGCATCCCGTGCAGAGCCAGGGAAATTTGGCATCCACCACCTCGTCGATCATGCCGAAGGCCAGCATGCGGATTACTTTTCGAGTATCCAGACCTTCCGCTCCGGGCCCGCCGGTGATGGGGCAACCATTCGTACATGTGCCACAGGTCAGACAGAGGTTCAGATCGAATTTCGAGAGGTACTCTTTGATGGATTCCGGGAGTTGCTTACGTTGAAGGGCTTCCATGCTAAAATCCTTTCTAAAAGATCGTCTCTTCTTTCGCCGCACCCAATCTCGTTTGGCGTCTCAGTCCAATTCCCCTCGACGAAAACCGGGTGCTGAAAAGTGTAAAACATTTTGCATTCTCTATTAAAGAAAGCGCCTCATCATTTCGGGTGAAATTTTAGACGCGATTATACCCCTTCTTCTATTTACAAACAATTAAAATTACTTACCAATAAAAATAAAAAACATTTCAACTCACCATTATCCAATGATCGAACAATCTAAATGGCAGGATCCTGATGAACCTCACCTCCTTCAAGCGAGATACTTCATGGAAGGAGTGGAACTCATGGCATCGAAATATTCCTGCACGACTCGACGGGTGGCCCACAGGGCTTCCTTGTTCCGCAGCTCCAGGACCCACCAGTCGCACGGCAACGTGTGAAGGAGCTCCAGGCGGTCGAAAATGTCTTCCAGGCTGGCGGGAGGAAGGTGGGTCTCGTTGCGCTCTTCGTGATAGATGTGAGCGTTATGTATCTGTTGGGCATGGGGGAAGATAAAATCTTCGACGGTGTAATGCTGGCTCTCTACTGAATGGCAGACCCGGGCATGACCGATATCTAGGGTGACACCAGCACCCGACTTGCGAACCAGCTTTTCGAAAAGTTCCGGGCGGCTGGACCATCCTCCCGCAAGATTTTCCAGGCAGAGTCGGATTCCGAGAATCCTTGCATAATGGACCAGTTCCGAAAGTGCGGACAGGGTTTCGTCCCAGAGAAGGTCCTCCATGGAGTCCCGCCCCAGCCCCATATGGATGGTCATGAATTTCCCGTTCAACCTGGATACGATGCGGCAGGCTTTTTTGAAAGCCCCCCAGGCGGCACGGGCCTTTTCAGGGTCCACATCTCCCAGGTCCAAACCGTTGAAAGCACAGTGATAGCGAACTTCCAGGGGCTGTAGCCTGGAGACATTCTTCAGCAGGCGGGTTTCTTCCAGCGGACTTTCAGGCAGATCCGCCAGCTTAAAGGTCCAGTCCACGCCGGCGAAGCCATGAGCCAGGGCGAATTCCTTCAGGGCATCCACGTCGGGAATAAAATTGCACAGAGCCAGTTTCGGTCGGGTCATCTCTCACACCTAATAAGGTCGTTGAGTCGCATCAAGAACTAACTATCGTCCGTCCATGTTGGAACAGGCACGATTTTGTTTTTATAAACAGAAACATCCGCACATACAAATTGGTAGTTTAAATGTTTCCCGGATGATTCATTGGAATAATTTATGACAAACCATTCGATTCCGTTATCATGGATCAGTCCATTGACCCTGCCCCTGGCCATCGCTCGGACTGGATGATGGAGAGGTATATCAGCCATGATGAAATTCATTTTGAAGTGTGTCGTGCTTTCGGGAATGCTGATGGGATTGCCGCTCCTGGGAACTTCCCTGCAGGGAAAACCTCCGGGGTCCTACCTGGAATTCCCGCTGAGAACACACCCGGTCATACATGCCCCTTTTTCCTGGATGCAGTTTTCCATTTACGCCCTTCTGATCCTCGGCGCGACGCTCCCTATCGTGTACCGGTTGTTCAAAGTACCCCACGCCGCCATCGCCCCTGCCGCCCCCCGTGCCTCCTTCCCCTGGTGGGGATGGCTCGGAACGGCAATGGCTTTATTTTCCTGGGTCCTGGCCTGGAATCGTTTTCCGTGGTTTGCGCCATTCCAGGCCTACACGTTCACCCCCTTATGGTTTTCCTTCATTCTTGTCGTCAATGCCATAGGATACAGGAGGACCGGCAAATGCCTCCTGACCCATCGCACACGATTTTTTTTGCTGCTGTTCCCGGTTAGCGGCGCTTTCTGGTGGTATTTCGAATACCTCAATCAGTTCGTGCAGAACTGGCTTTATCAAGTCCCCCGCTACGATTCCCTCCACTATTTTCTCGCGGGCACCCTCCCCTTTTCCACTGTCCTGCCGGCGGTACTCAGCGTCCGGGAATGTCTCCTCTCCTGGTCACGCCTTCAGCTTGCCTTTGCGGATTTTCTCCCCATCCCTTGCCCTCATCCAAGGGCAACGGCAATCCTCGTGCTTGCGGGCTCTGCTGCCGTTCTGACCGGAATCGGCGTTTATCCGGATTTCCTTTTTTGTTTCCTGTGGGTCTCCCCGCTCCTCATCCTCCTGTCTCTCCAGACCCTTGCCGGAGAACGGCATATCCTCGCGGGGATCGCCCATGGGGATTGGCGCATCGGGATGGCTTCAGCCCTGGCAGGGCTCGTTTGCGGGATCTTCTGGGAAATGTGGAACTACTACAGCCTGGCAGGCTGGCATTACGCGATCCCCTATGTGCAGCGGTTCGAGGTTTTCCGCATGCCCCTGCTCGGGTACGCCGGCTACCTGCCTTTCGGGCTGGAATGTGCAGCGGTGGGAAGTCTGCTGGAATCGGATCCGACCGGAGAGAAGGCCACGACCAGGGTTTGAGTGCCTTGAGCTCAGGAGAAGGGATCCATGGCACCTTCTCCTGAGCCCTCGCATGGTTTGAAGGCGAGCTATTTCTTCTTTTGTTTCCGGGAGAGTTTCGCCTTGAGCATGTCTCCGAGGGTTCCCATGGATTTGGGCCTCTCCTCGGTAAAGCTGGAATAATCGGTGGTTTCAGCTTCCTCGGCTTCAGGCCGGTTGTCAAGCTGCATGGCCAGAGCGATGCGCTTTCCGCTCTTGTCCACCGATTCAATTTTGACTTCCAACTTTTGTCCCACCGTCAACACTTCACGCGGATGATTGATGCGCTTGCCCGCCCCTATTTTGGAGATGTGCAGGAGTCCATCCACTCCCTCGCCGAGGGAAACGAATGCTCCGAAATTGGTCAGACGGACTACTGTACCCATATGGGAAGACCCGGGGGGATATTTCACGTCGGCACTGTCCCAGGGGTCCGGTGTAGCGGCTTTGAGACTGAAAGAAAAACGGTTCTGTTCCCAGTCCAGCCTGGAGACCACCACTTCCACTTCCTGGCCGACCGTCAACACTTCATGAATATCTTCCACCCGGGTCCAGCTGATCTCAGAAATGGGAATCAATCCCTCGATGGCCCCGATGTTGACAAAGGCTCCAAAATCTCGAACCGATGTGATCACTCCCCTCGCGGACATGCCCTCCTGCAATGATTCCCTCAGAAGATCCCTCTGCGCTTGACGCTCTTCTTCCAGGATCGCCCTGTGAGAAACAATGATGTTGCGTCCATTTTCCGCATATTCGGTGATCTTGAAGTTGAGACGCTGCCCGATGAATGCGCCGGGATCGCTCACACGGTGCAGCCCCATCTGGGAGAAGGGACAGAAGCTCCGGACGTTGCCGGCCAGCTTCACGTCATAGCCGCCTTTGATTTCCTTTTCCACCATCCCCTCAACGGGAATGCCATTCTGCCAGGCCTCTTCCAGGTGGTGACGGGCGCTTTCCCCGCCGCCGATCTTTGTGGTAAAGACTTTTGCCCCTTGACTTCCCGAAAGGTAATAGGCTTGAAGAACATCCCCTTCGTTCACCGGCAGGTTGCCCTCGGCATCCAGCAGTTCACGCTTGTCGAGAATGCCTTCGCTCTTCCCACCAAGATCCAGAAAAACCCAGTCGGGAGTGATTTTGACGATCGTCGCCTTCACTCTCTGGCCGGGCTCCAATCGTTCCCGGCTGACCAAGCTCTCTTCCAGCAACTCCGCAAAGCTCTTCTCTTCCTCGTCTATCTGTTCGTCTGTGTACTCGTCGTGTACATCGTCAAAGTCACGATCCATCTATTTCTCATAACCTCTTGCTTCTATGACTGAATCAGTTTCGGAACTGCGCTGCACCGGGACCGATTCCCCGCACGTCTCCAGGGATTTCTCTCTCACCGTATTGCCAGCAGCTCCACTTCAAAGACCAAGGTTGCATCGGGAGGAATCACCCCGCCGGCGCCATAGCGACCGTAGGCAAGATGCGGGGGGATGGTCAGCTGCACCTTGTCCCCCACCTGCATGGTGGCGACACCTTCATCCCAGCCGCGAATCACCTGCCCTTTCCCCAGCAAAAATTCGAAAGGCTGCTTTCGATCGACGGAGCTGTCGAACTTCGTCCCATCCAGCAGCCATCCCGTGTAGTGCACCACCACCCGGTCGCCGGTCTTCGGCATGGCTCCATTACCCGCCACGAGCTTCTCTATCTTCAGTTCCGGTGTATCCATTCTCTATCCTTTCTATGCTTATTGGATTCTTCCGTCGTTCGGTTCAAACCATTCACTGCCTACAAGGCATTATAACAGCCTCAATAAAACTTCAAGCATACAGGAGA
>DAIQOB010000061.1:0-10023 GCA_036788075.1 Syntrophobacteraceae bacterium | reverse complement strand
ACTGACTTCACCCTCTCCGCCCCTCAGGTGGAGAAAGATTCATAAATGGTTACCGAACATAGGTTTTCCGCAGCTCGCGGTGCAGGATTTTTCCCGTCGCAGTGCGCGGCATCGCTTCCGGCGTGATGAAAACCACCTCTTTGGGGCATTTGTAAGCAGCCAGGTGGCTTTTGCAATAATCCTTGACGATCTGTTCGTTGAACAAATCCTCAGACACTCCCTGCTTGGGGACGACAATGACCGCCACCTTTTCCCCCCACTTTTCGTCGGGCATCCCGATGCAGGCACAGTCATAAACATACTGATGGCTTCCCACCAGTTCTTCCACCTCACTGGGATAGACGTGCTCTCCGCCCGTGATGATCATGTTGTCCTTCCGATCCACGATGCTGTAGAAGCCGTCCGCATCCTTTCTACCCATGTCACCCGCCGAAAAGTACTTGCCTTGAAAGGCCTGAGCCGTCTTCTCGGGAAGTTTGTAGTATCCGCTGAACAGCATGGGCCCGGAGGAATAAATTTCACCGACTTCTCCGACGGGGACTTCCTCACCATTGGAGTCCAGAAGCTTGATAAAATCCGTTCCCACACATTCGCGACCGATGGATCCGAGCTTCTTCAACTGGTCTTCGGGCTTGAGCACCGTGACGACCCCGCCTTCCGTCGATCCGTAGGCTTCGTAGAGCTGCACGCCTGGAAAAAATTCCATGATCTCCATTTTCATTTTCTGCCGAACGGGAGCTGAAGAACAGAGCAGTTTGCGAATGGAGCTCACATCCCGCTTGCGTGCCTCTTCCGTCGTGTTCAGAATGAGGCTGTAATGGGTGGGAATCAGGGAGATGAAAGTGATCTTTTCCCTTTCGATGATCTCGAGCACCTCTTCGGCCCTGAAAGACATGGCCGGGTGAATGTACGCCGTTCCGCCCAGATAGAGGAAAGTGAACGTGTAGTAGACGGAGTTAATATGGCAGAGAGGCATCACATTCATGCAGATGTCGTCTTGGGTGAAGCCGAATTCCAGGGCATTGATGAGATAGTATGCCGAGTGAGACTCATGCGAGCGGAGCACTCCCTTCGGCTTTCCGGTCGTTCCCGACGTATAGATGAGAATCCAGATGTCTTCCGGCAGTACTTCACAATCCGGTTCTTCAGGACTCCCCCCGCTGAGAAACGATTCATACCCTCTGTAGCCGGCACTCTCTTTTCCCACCACAAAAAAGTTCTCAGCCGGAAGGTTGACCAGGTCCTCCCTGATCCCATCCACAGTACCTGCAAACTGATCGTGTACAAACAATGCCTTTGTGTCCGAGTTATTGAGGATGTACTCGACTTCCCGGCCCACCAGTCGGAAGTTGATGGGGACGAAAACGAGACCGGTCTTCGCCGTTGCCAGGTACAGTTCCACGATTTCCGTGCTGTTTTCCATCAACACAGCAACCTTGTCCCCTTTCTTCAGCCCCAGGGACAGGAGGCTGTGGGACAGTCGATTCACCCGTTCATTGGTCTCGGCATAGGTGTAGCTCCGATTCCTCTCCTTCAGCGCCACCTTGTTGGCAAATTTTTTCGCATTGACCTTAAAATTCTGTCCTAAATTCAACCAGTGAGCCATCTCAATCCTCCGATATCTGAAACAAAATTGTGTGCCGGTCTTTGAGCGTCGGGTCTGAATTTTCTGAATAAAGAAAACCGTTCGCCTTGACTCCCGAACAGAGAATCGGGAGCCAGAACTGTTCCCTTAGAGATCTTCAGCAATTGACTCAGAACAATATCAAAGAGGCGATTTCACGCCTTCGACTCTTCCAGTTGTTCGATGAACGCTTCTATATTGGTCTTGGTCTGTTCATCGGAAAGGAGTCTCAGGTCATTGAGATCGCCGTTGATCATCAATGCGGGAATATTGGTCTGCGCCTGAAGGCGTTGCGGCAAGCCATATCGACAATTCGAATTGTTGGGACAGGTTTTTGCATCATGATAAATGATGCCGTCGCAATGGAAGAACTCAAGCTTTCCCTTGATGTAATTCTCTTTGTACTCGTCCGAACGGACAATGAAGAGCTCCGTGTAGGCTCTGGCCATGCTCTCCATCGGTTTCTCGGGATCCAACGCACTGAAGATCCAGCTGCTGCAATAGGTGGAGGCAATCACATTGGCCTTCAACCCGGCAAACAACTTGGAGTGTGGGCCCAAACGGCCCCAAACCGGCATCCCATCCCAATAGATTCGGTACTTCTCCTCACCGATGGCGCCAACGCCCTGGGCGATGCGTTCATTCAGCTCTTCCAGGAGCAGCTTGTATACATCGATGGCCTTTTGGGTCCCTCGGCCGACAACGGCAGGACCCATGAGAGTCGTACCGTCAAAAAATGTGAGAGGGGAAGGAACCGCCGCCGCCGTAGCCAGGACTTCCTCCCAGAGATCGGAGCACTGACGCGATAGAGCCACTGCATGCTTCAACTCATCCATGTCGAGCCTCCTGCCGGCTATCTTCTCAAGGGGTTCGACAAGGCTTTCCATCTGCCCGACAATGGATGAGACGTGTGTATCGGTAACCGTACCAACATTTCGATGAGTCTCTATCCCCACAGAGGGGACCTCAAACTTTCTCGAATACCATGCAAACCAGTCCTGCACATCACGGCATTGATTGGTGTTGTAGACCAGCACATCGCAGCCGGGAATGCTCTCGATGCCCGGAAAAGCCTTGGATAAAGGCGTAACACCCTGAAGAAACGCTCCGATGTCGGCGGTCAAGTAGGAGCAAATCTCGGGCGAATACCCGATGGCATTGGCCTTGGGGATCAATTCGGTGGCCATCCTGGTGCTTCCCAGCATGGCGGAATGCGTTTCCGGAAAATAGATGAGGAATCCCATGCCCCTCAGAATCTCTGCAGGGCCGACGCTGGTGCACCATGCAATCTTTTGCTTACCCGATTTGGAGGCGGCATCCAGCTCGCAGTAGTAATCCGACATGAATTTTCCAATATCTTTCGAAGTCTTGAGACGCCTGAGGACAACCTCTTCTGCAGCCATTTTGTGCCCTTTCTAAAGCTCTCTCGATGGGGCGGGAAACAAATCCATCGCATAAAGCGCCGCCCCGATTGCACCAGCAAGTTGAGGGTGTTCGGAGACCAGGATTTTTCGTCCGATCAGTTCCTCGGCCATGGTGACCATGTAAGGGTTGTTTTCCACCACTCCCCCGGTCATGACGACATTTTCCGTCAGAGACTCCATTTCCAGGACTCTCTGGATCATGGAAAAGAAAACACCCTTGACAATATCCTCCACTTTTTTCCCATTGCGAATATTCTCCAGGACCTCCGTGGCGGAAAAGACAGTACAAAAACTCCCCAGTTTCACCATGTTCGTCGAACGGGAGGCCAGTACACTCATCTCATCCAGTGGAATGTCCAGGCGGAAGGCCATTTCCTCCAGAAATGCACCCGTCCCTGCAGCACACTTGCGATTCATTTTGAATCCCGTGCGTCGCCCATTCTCATCCAGCTTGATGACCTTGTTGTCCTGCCCCCCGATGTCGATGATCGTGATGGCCATGGGGAAATAGAGATAGGAGCCCTTGGCATGGCAGCCTATCTCACTTTTCGT
Source organism: Syntrophobacteraceae bacterium (assembly GCA_036788075.1). Lineage (GTDB taxonomy): Bacteria > Desulfobacterota > Syntrophobacteria > Syntrophobacterales > Syntrophobacteraceae > Desulforhabdus. Next base: position 6,423 of record DAIQOB010000061.1, on the reverse strand, counting down.
TTCCCGGGCGAACAGCACATTCATCCTGCCATAGCCGGTGGACACGGTGCCCACCATGTCCGCCTCGGTGCATCCCGCCATTTCCAGGGAGGTCCTGAGGCATTCCGCCGCTGTTTTGGAGAAGTCGGTACCGGACTTCATGATGCTGTATCCGATCAGGCGCTTCGACAGGTCGAGAACGGCAACCTTCGTTCTGGACGCACCGACATCGACTCCGACATAGATGGGATTCATGCCTTACCTGCCCCTGGTTCGCATTCCTGCTGTCTTTTCAAAAAGTCCCTTCTCCGTCACCCCCGCCTGCCTTCTGCGGAGGTCCGGCTTTTGGGAAAGCCCTGAGTTCCCGGTCAAAGGGACAGGGAATGACCCCGGGAGATCCTCTGCGTATTGTCAGGTCCCTCCCGGGCCATGGGAGTGATCACTTGCTGGGACGCAGGGTGGATTCCAATCCCTTCACCAGCGATTGCAGTGTGCTGTTGTAAGGAGTGGGAATGCCCGCCTGGGTTCCGTACTCGATGAACTTGCCGTTCATGTAATCGATCTCGGTGCGGCGCTTGTTTTCGATGTCCATCAGCATGGACGGCTTGTGATTCCCCGCCGATTTCATATACTTGACAGCCTTCGGGTAATAGTCCCACCCGAGAAAGATGTCATTGGCCCGTGCAACCTGGATGCATTCCTTCATGAGGGCGTCCACCAGTCCGAAAACGATGGGGTCTGTCGTGGCCTGTGCCATGGTGAGTCCCGTTACGGCGCAGACGGGATTCATGCACGAATTCATGATGGACTTCTGCCAGACCATGGGAATGATCTTGTCCGTGTGCTCGGTGGCGAGTCCGCATTCGGTCAACACCTTGGCAACGGCCTTGGCTGCGTGAGCGGATTCCGGTGCAAGCTCCTGTAAATAATGCGGCGGATGATGGAACGGCATGACGACGTGGCAGGGCCCCTTGAGGCCGCATCCCCAGTTGACGACTCCCCGCATCACCGGTTTATCGCCGAGCACCTTTGAAACCTCGAGCTCCGTATCGATCCCATTTTGCCAGCTGATGACGTACAGGCCCTCTTTGTAGAATTCCTCGATGGCCGACATGATCAAGGGCAGCGCGTTGGCTTTTACAGTGATGAAAATCACATCGGGCTTGTATTGTGGCAGCTCGTCGACCGAGTGACAGGTGCGGGTGACCTTTTGGTGGAGCTGCTCCGCGCCCTCGATGGTGATCCCCGTCGTTGCGGCAGGATCCACCAGCTCGTGGATGACGTCACACAGGGTAACGTCATAGCCGCCCTTGGAGAGAAACGCGCCCACGATACATCCCACCGGTCCGGCACCGATGATGGCAAACCTTTTTGGACTAAAGCCAGGATTTTCACTTGTCATCGCACTCTTCCTTCTCTATCTATTTGCTGCTTTCCAGAATTCCAAAAGCTTTAGCATCCAGGAGTGTTACACCCTTTTCCTTGAAAATCTCGATCGCCCTGTCGTTGTCGCTGAACCGGAAGATCATGACGGCTTTTCCATGGGAAGAGCCATGGAACGCGTACATGCTCGTGGGATAGACCCCCGCATCCTTCAGAGGCTTCAGGATGTTGGCAAGACTTTTGGGAACATCCGGTATTTCCGCCGCGATCACCTCGGTGATGAAGGCAGGCATCTGCATCTCCATGAGAATCCGCCGCGCGGTGGTCACATCGGAGACCAGAAGTCGGAGCTGCCCGAACTCGCCAGTGTCTACCAGGTTGAGCGCTCTCAGGTTGATCCCTGCCTCTCCCAGAGCGTTGGTGACTTCGTAGAGTCTCTCCGGGGCATTCTCTATGGACAACACGATTTGCTTGAGCTTCATGAAAACCTCCTTTTTGACGGGGCCCATGGGGGATCGGCAGGAGCTTCGCCCTTGCATCTCCCCCATAAGCCTTCGTTCTTACGGCTGCTTCTACCCGTGGGCCGGCTACGCCTTCCCTGCAGCCAGTTTCTTTTTGTCAAACAATTTGTCGAGTAATTCCTGTGAAGGTCTCTTGGAAATCAGGCTGCCCCCAAAGTAAGTGACGGCGCACCCGCCGATGAGTATCCATTCCATGGTCCCCATGCCGAGCAGGGCCGGGCTGCGGCCGAATACGGCCCAGCCACCCCACAGAGCGGCGATGGTGCCATAAATAACGGTGAGCATGGCACCCAGTTTCGTGGCTCCCTGCCAGTAGTAGGAAATAACGTTGACGAAGAAGAAGATGGCGCCGAGCCCCATGGCCGCCAACCCCATGAAAAGGGCCAACAGCTCGGGGGGTCTTTTGAGAGTCCAGTAGAAGGGGAGGAAGAGGAAGAGAGCGATCAGCACGTAGCCGAGGCTGAGGAGGGATTTATCGGAGGTCTGCGGTCTCCACAGCTTGATGATATCCCGGGTGACATTGGCGCTCATAATGAAAACCATGGCCGACAGAGTCCCCAGTGCGGCTCCGACGAGGCCGGTGACATACAGGGAGATCAAACCCGACCCGCCGATGGCCCATGCCAGCATGGGAGCGGCCAGGTCCGGGCCCCACTGCTTGTTGGCAAGGAGGTTCTCTCCGAAGATCATTCGAGCCACCAGGCCGTTGCTGGAGCAGTCCAGCATGACGGGAATGCCCGCCGTCAACCAGACCACGGCACAAAGGGTAATGAAATCCCTCCGGTTCAATTTTTTCATGCCCAGGAACCGGCTGACATTGTGGGGAAATCCCACGGCCATGGTGACGAAGATGACGGGAGTGGCCATAATGCCCACCATGCTGGAGAACAGCTGCGTCACTCCCACCTTGGGCAGGGTGGGATCCATGAGGGCCATCAGGCTGGGCTTCTGCGCCATGAGAGCGTCGGATATATTGCTGAACCCTCCTGCATAGATAATGGCCCAGATTCCCAACAGTCCCCCCACAAAACCCAGAAACGCACCTTTGACTGCAATGAACCACTGGGTTCCCGTATAGCCCCCGAGCGCAAGGAAAATCCACGCGATGATGACGGAGATGAGAAGGCACCAGAACGGCGCAAGACCGGTGACCGCGTACCAGACGGCCCCTGCTGCTTTCAGCTGTCCGACGGAATAGATGAAGAGGAAGAAGAGCATGCTGACGGCAACAAGAGTCTGGAGCGCTTTCGATTCAAAACGGCGTCCAATCGTTTCCGTGATGGTCGCAGAGCCCAGCTTCTCGGAGAACTCCCTCGTCTTCGTTGCAGCGAGCCAAACGGTGGGGATGATGCCCACGAGGGTCCAGATGCCGGCGAACCACATGCCCGAGAAACCGACTTTGTAGACCACAGCCGTGCTTCCGCAAAAGGCCCAACCAGAAATATACGAGCCGGTGAGGGCGAGCCCCGTTACCCAGGGGCCGATGTCCCTCTTGCCCACAAGGTATTCGTCGTAGGATTTCCACTGTCTTTTGGCCAGGGCTCCCAAAAGGACCGCAAGTCCGAGGAGACAGGCGGCCCCAATGAGAGAGCCCACAATCATACCGGTCGACGGCTCCGGAATGCTCAAAAATGTTGTGCTCATTCCTCCAACCTCCTTGCGATCAGCCATGTGCCGACAAAGCAAAAGATGGTAATGCCGACCATCAGCAACACCCAGACAGTCCACGACAATGCAGGGTTAACAGCTGAAGCCTCCATAGAATCTCCTTGTTTTGGTTAGAATGCCGTGAGAATCTCCCCAAGCCTCTATTTGGGTCTTTCGTCGATCACGCGGACCGCTTTCCCCTCACTGCGTGTCAGGGCCTTGGGTGCAGCCAGCTCGACCGCTACGCCGACTCCGAGTATCCCCTTGATATGAGAGCTGATCTTCTTTTCCACCTGGGCAAGCTTCTCAGGCCCGCCATCATACACATCCTGCTTGGCTTCCACTCTGAGCTTCACCTGGTCCAGGTGCTTCTTCTTGCCCACATGGAGTACGTACTGAAGCTCTACTTCCTGGAAATCCTTCAAGAGTGATTCGATCTGAGAGGGGAAAACGTTGACGCCGTTGATGATGAGCATGTCGTCCGAACGGCCGGTGATCCTGTCCATCTTGACAAAGCTACTGCCGCAGGAGCATTTCTCTCTTCTCAGGGTCGTGATGTCCTTCGTGCGGTAGCGCAGCAGAGGCATGGCACGCCGCTGAATGGCGGTGAGGACGAGCTCGCCGCGTTCCCCCATGGGTACCGGTTCCAAGGTGATGGGATCGACGATCTCGGCAATGAAGTGGTCCTCGTTGATGTGCAGACCGTTCTCGGCTTCGCACTCATAAGCCATGCCGGGGCCGCCAAGCTCCGTCAAGCCGTAGATGTCTCTTGCCTTGATCCCCATCCTTTCCTCGATTTCCTTGCGCATGGCGTTGGTCCAGGGCTCGGCCCCAAACACACCCACCCGCACGGGCATGTCCTTGAGAGGGGTGCCCAGCTCCTCCGCACGTTCGGCAATGGTCAAGCCATACGACGGTGTACAGGCAAGAACGGTGGAGCCGAAATCCTTCATGAGCAGGATCTGCCTCTCCGTCATGCCGGAACTGGTGGGAACGACCGTGCAGCCAAGACGGGTTGCGCCCTGGTGGAGCCCCAACCCTCCGGTGAACAGACCATGTCCGTAGGCGTTCTGAAAGATGTCATCATCCCGAACCCCTGCCGCCCACAGCACCCTGGCGACGCATTCACTCCACTGATCCAGGTCGGCAGCGGTATAGGGGCCGGTGATGGGTTTCCCGGTCGTTCCGGAAGAGGCGTGCACACGCACGACTTCCTTTAGAGGCACGGCGCACAGCCCGAAGGGATAATTGTCTCGCAGGTCGGTCTTGACCGTGAACGGCAGCTTGCTGATGTCTTCGACACACTTGAGGTCGTCTGCCTTCATGCCCAGCTCGTCCAATTTATTTTTGTAGAAGGGGACCCTCTCATAGAGCCAGGCCACCGTCTCCTTCAGCTTCGCCAGTTGAAACTTCTGCAACTCTTCAAAGGGCATACACTCAAATTGGTCGTTGTAGGGCATCTTTCAGTTCCTTTCCGTCTGCGCTGCTGAAAAACCCAGCTCAAAAGCTTTAATGTTGGACTCGACAAACGCCTGCTTCGTCTTGCTTCGAATCGCTTCCTTAACCGTCTCGGCCTTGATGGGAAGCTTTCCCGTCTGAATGAGGGCTCCCAGCAAAACCATGTTCACCGAAAGCTCGTTTCCCGCTTCACGCGCCAGCTTCACCGCATCGATGGCGATGAGCCGGGCGGTCTTGGCGCGAATCAGCTTCTGCAATTCATCCAGATCGGGATACTTCCCTTTGCCAATGGCCACCGTGAAGGGAGGCGACGGCTCCAGATTGGTGACCACCACCGTGTCCTTGTTGCATTTTCTCAGGGCGCGCAGCGTCTCCGAGGGCTCGAACCCCACCAGAACATCCGCTTCCCCATCCGAAATGACGGTGCTCCTGGCATCTCCAAACACCATCGCCGATTCCACCACGCCCCCTCGCTGGGCCATGCCGTGTATCTCGCTCATCCGCACGGGAATGTCCGAGAGGAGTGCGGCTTCACCCAACACACTGGATGCCAAAAGGTTTCCTTGTCCGCCTACCGCTACTAGTATGATTCGTGTTGTGCTCATTTCATCCCCGGCTGTTTTAGTCTTTTATGGGCAGGATTGCGTTTTCAGGGCAAATTTGGGCGCACACCGCGCAGCCTGTACACTGCATGGGATTGATCTGAACCTTGCCGTCACGCAGATAGAAGGCCGGACACCCCAACTGGTTGATGCAGTCGCGATGGTTTTTGCACTTATCGGTCACCCGGTACCTCTGTCCCCGCTGCAGCTTCAACTGCTTGGCGTACAGCGTGCACATCTCCTTGGAAATGACGACCGATACTCCCTTGTATTCAAAGGCCTTTTTGACCGCTTCGATGCTCTTCTTCACCTTGAAGGGCTGGATCACGGTCACTTCTTTAACCCCCACGGCCCGCACGACATCTTCAATGGCGATACGGCCGTATCCGGACAGGCCGAGCCTCTCCATTTCCACGCCAGGGTTCGGCTGGTGGCCCGTCATGGCCGTCGTGCCGTTGTCCAGAATGAAAAGAGTGAAGTTGTGGTTGTTGAAAACCGCGTTGACGAGTCCGGGTATGCCGCTGTGGAAGAACGTCGAATCCCCGATGAAGGAAATGACCTTTTTCTTCGTTGCCTTGGAAAAACCACAGGAGGTCGTTACCGAGGAACCCATGCAGATGAGAAAATCCGCCGTGGAAAGTGGAGGGAGCACTCCGAGGGTGTAGCAGCCGATGTCCGTGGGAAAGATCGTTTCCATTCCCGCGGCAGCCTGTTTGGCGATGTAGAAGGTCGCCCGATGGGAACAGCCCGCGCACAGGTTGGGTGGCCGCTGGGGAATCTCAGGGACATCAGATACATCCACAACGCCCGCAGGTTCATAGGCAATATTCAAG
>DAIQOB010000060.1:0-10194 GCA_036788075.1 Syntrophobacteraceae bacterium | reverse complement strand
CGCGTCACCCAACAGGGCCACGTATTCCCGGCCCCTCTCGCTCAAGGCTTCCACCACGTAACCACCGTCAACGAGCGTCACCCAAAGATCGCTGCCTGCCTGGTCGGCCGGTCCGCTGCCCACGGACGAGCAAAAACAGGCTGCGTCCCCCTCCCTGCACACGAGCGTGGCAAAAAGGGTGTTGGCCCTGCGATTCCGGTAGTACCCGTCGACAAAAGGTCCCTCGGTGAACACCCGGTCAAAGGTGAAGAAGCCTCGGACATCACAGGGGCGCGCCCCGAAAACGAACTTCGGTTTGACGTCCTGCCCGTCGTCCAGCTGAAACTTCACTTTCGCAGGATCGTCCGGATCTTTGATGTATTCGAACCGCAAGAGCGTCTCCATCTGCGGAAACACGACTCTCTTGGGAGAAAGGGTGCTCTGTCGATCCAAGACGGGGCGCATGCCGGGTCGGTAGGGCAGGAACTCCACTCCCCAGCGACCCTCTCCCGACGCAGCGGGCACCCACACCTCTATTTTCTTTGACAGCCTGTCCAGGGCTGCTCCCAAACTATCCCGGGGGATAAATGCTTTCCCACTCATTGATTGTCCTCACTCTCTGAATCCGTTAAAGTCCTGTTTCACCCGGGTTGAATGTCAGCAGGGGCGGAACGGCTTCGGGATCCATGCCCGCTTCGTAGCTCATCAGTTCCAGGGTGATCTTGTTCAGTTTTTCCTTGATGAGAGTGACCGGGATTTCCATGGGGCACGCCCGTTCGCATTCCCCGCACTCCGTGCAGCGCCCTGCCAGGTGCAGCGCATGAATGAAATGAAAAAGGAATTTTTCTGAGGTGCCCACACGCTGTGTCAGCCATCGGGGCTCCCTCGTTTCGGCAATGCAGCGATCCTGGCACACGCAGAGAGGACAGGCATTCCTGCAGGCATAACAGCGCAGGCATTTGTCGAGCTCTTTTTTCCAAAACCCCAGCCGCTCCTCCAGAGACTGCTCCTCCATCCGCTCCACGTCTCCATAGGAATTTTCCACAGCCACGCGAGGAGTCACCGGTTCCCCGATGAGCACATCATGGATGACCGGATTGGGATGGGCACAACGCAGGCATTTGCGCGCCAGCACATCCTCCAGAGCAAAAGTGTGCCCCCCGTTGGCGTCTTCCACCACAAGGCGGCTCTCTTCAACGCGGGCGGACTGGATGCCGGTGAGAGGGCTGAGCTTCATGACACGCCGCCAGTCCACGGTTCCTCGACAGGGAATGCCGAATACATGGATTTGTTTGCGCTCAATAAATTTTTCTTGAATCAGGGCCACCAGAGAGCGGCTGTCACAGCCCTTTACACAAATGCCGATTTTCTTGGACGGATCCTGAGCCCGTACCGCCGGATCCTTCACCAGATAACCGCTGAGGTTCTGGACGCAGAAGGGACTCCACTCGAGCTTTGAAAGGTCCTCAGCATTTCTTATGAAAACAGGCGTCATGTGGAGCGGATCATATCCCGCTCCCCAGCCCACGACCGTGTCCAGTTCCGGCAAGGCAGCCTCTACCGTTTCACGTAATTGTTTCGTAGCGTTCTCAAACACTTTAGTTCCCTAGTTTTTCAAAGATTTCTGATTCTGCGCCGATTCCGGGATTGGGTCCCAACTGGTGAATCTGTTCAGAGAAATCGGTAACCACCCGCTGCCAGAGCTGCCCTTCGGAAGCAGAAACCCACGTGTAGTGGAACCTCCGCGGGTCGATTCCCATGAAAGGCAGAAAATGCTTCAATACCTCCAGTCGTCTGCGAGCGTACAGGTTGCCCACAGCGTAATGGCAGTCTCTGGGATGACAGCCGGAAACCAGGACGCCATCGGCTCCGTAAATGAGAGATTTGGCGGCAAACAGGGGATCCATACGCCCCGTGCAGGGGATACGGATGATACGCAGATCGGTGGGTTGTTTGAAACGGCACACCCCGGCCGTATCTGCGCCTCCGTACGAGCACCAGTTGCACAAAAAACCGACTATTTTCATTCCCTGTTCCGTAACAGGCACGGAATTGGAACCACTCATTGCCTATATTCCTCCCTGCACTTGATGTGCATCACTTCCCCTGAGTCGGGACGGCCCCCTGAGCACACGCCGCCTTTGGCGGCACGAGAGCCGGCCACCTCTTTAGGCACAAAGCGCGTTGACCTCAGCGAGAATCTGATTGTCCGTGGCATGCTGCAGCTGGATGGCCTTGGGCGGGCAGGTGGCGTTGCAGAGCCCGCATCCCTGGCAAACGCTCGGGAGGACTTCCGCCTTGCGGATGCCGCCCCGCAGCTCCTTCCACTGAATGGCTCCAAACGGGCAAACCTGGATGCATTTTCCGCAGCTGATGCAAACTCTTTCATTGACCAGAGCCACCTGCGGGTTGGTTTCGATGGTATCCCTTGAGAAGAGGGCCTGCACCTTGGCGGCAGCCGCGCTCCCCATGGCCACGGAGGATGGAATGTCTTTGGGCCCCTGGCACACTCCGGCCAGGTAGACTCCCGCCGTGTTGGTCTCCACGGGGCGAAGCTTGGGATGGCTTTCCATGTAGAAACCGTACTGGTCATACGAAATACGGAGCTTCTCGGCCAGCTCCCGGGCTCCCGCAGACGCTTCGATGCCCGTGGCCAGCACCACCAGGTCGGCTTCCACTTCCACCTGAACACCCAGAAGCGTATCATTCCCCTGGACCACCATCCGATCACCCCTGGGGTAGACCTTGCCGACGCGTCCACGGATGTATTGAACGCCGTACTCTTCCTGAGCCCGACGCACGAATTCATCGTAATTCTTACCGGGTGCCCGGATATCCATGTAAAACACCCACACCCTGGTGTCGGGCAGATGATCCCGCGTCAGGATAGCCTGCTTGGCGATGTACATGCAGCAAACCCCCGAGCAATAGGGTCTCCCCACGGAAGCGTCGCGGGAACCGACACAGGCGATGAAGACGATGTCCTTGGGCTCTTTCCCGTCGGAAGGGCGCTTGATATGCCCGCCGAAGGGGCCTGATGCACTCAGGATCCGCTCGTATTGAATGCCCGAGATGATATCGGGGTATCGGCCGCCGCCGTACTCACCATATACGGAAGCATCGAAAAGATCGTAACCCGTCGCCACAATGATGGCTCCCACCTCTTCCGTAACGATTGCATCCTGCATTTCGTAATTCACGGCGCCCGTGGGGCAGACCTTCTGGCAGGTCCCACATTTCCCCTTGGTGAAATGCAGGCAGTAGTCACGATTGATGGTAGCCTTCTTGGGAATGGCCTGGGGGAATGGAATGTTGATGGCACGGGCATTGGCAAGATTTTCGTTGAAAACATCCGGCACCTTGCGTGAGGGGCACTTTTCGATACAGGCGCCGCAGCCGGTGCAGGCATCCCAATCCACGTAAGTCGCCTTTTTTCTGACCTCCACAGTGAAGTTCCCCACGTAACCCGAGATGGATTCCACCTCACTGGCAGCGTGAAGCGTGATGTTGTCCTTCTGGACTACATCCACCATCTTGGGTCCCAGGATGCACGAGGAGCAGTCCACTGTGGGAAATGTCTTGTCGAGTTGAGCCATTTTGCCGCCGATGGAGGACTTGCGCTCCACCAGGACGACATCCAGTCCCCCGTCGGAACAATCCAACGCCGCCTGAATGCCCGCCACGCCGCCGCCGATCACCATCACCCGCTTGTTCACGGAAATTTGTGATGAAAAAAGAGGCTGGTTGAAGCTCAGTTTCGCCACAGCCATTTCCACCAGTTCCGCTGCCTTGCGCGTATTGGCTTCACGATCGTTGTTGATCCAGGAGACGTGCTCCCGAATATTGGCCATCTCGAACATGAAGCGGTTCAGTCCGGCCCTCTCCACAGCCCGCCGGAAGGTCGGCTCATGCATCCTTGGGGAGCAGGCCGCCACAACAACGCCCTGGAGGTTTTTTTCCTTGATAGCCCTTTGAATCTCCTGCTGGCCGGGCTCCGAGCAGGTGTACATGTAGCTGGTCGCATAGGCAACATCCGGGAGGGTACCGGCTCGCCGCGCCACTTCTTGAGTATCCACCGTTCCGGCAATGTTGGTCCCACATTGACAAACAAAAACACCAATACGCATTTTCTTATCCTCAATTCACTTGAGACGCTTCGGAGCTTCGGATCCGGCCTTACGATTTTCCTGCAATCCAGGAGGAAGCCTCAATCCAATTCCTCCCTTTGCCTCTGCATCGATGAGCCTTCTCGACATCTGAAACGCCCTCGAGCTTCAACCGATCGTTTTCGCCTGGGGCTCTTCCTCCGGTGCGCTCCGAAGGAGAAAATCCGCATTGACAAAGAGCTTGTCCAAGCCGAGCTCCTTGGGGGCGATCCCCAGGGCAATGCCGATCACCTGTGTGATATAGACCACCGGAAGATCAAAGGTCCGGTTCATGTGACGGTTGACCTGTGCCTGACGCAGGTCCAGGTTCTGCTGACAAAGGGGGCAGGCCACGGCCACAGCTTCGGCTCCGACGCGCAGGGCCATGTCCAGGATGCGCCCGGTCAGTTTACCCACGATGTCGTTGCGGGTGACACCGTAAGTTGCTCCGCAGCACTCGGTTTTATAAGGAAAATCCGGAACCGTCACCCCTACCGCCTCCAGCAGGCGATCCATGGACACGGGATTTTCCGGATCGTCGAAGTCGGCAAACTTGGGAGGCCGCGTCAGCAGGCAGCCATAATAGGGCACGATGACTTGGTCGGCATAGGGCTTTTGAACCTGCGCCCGCAATGCATCGACCCCAACGTCCTTGTAAAGGAGCTCGAGCACGGAAATGGCTCGGATCCGCCCCTCAAACGGCATCCCGAGGATCTCTCGGAAGGCGTCGCACTGCTGGGGATCGTGACAGGTTTCGAGGGCTCCCTTGAGAGACTTCAGGCAGCCCGGACAGGGAGTCATGACGACTTCGCACCCTTCCGCCTCGGCAATGGCAAGGTTTCGTCCCGCAAGCGCACTCGAAAGGAGCGGGTCGGCGGAATGCGCGGGAGAGGATCCGCAGCAGTTCCAATCCGGAATTTCGATCAGCTGGATCCCCAGGGCCTCACAAACCGCACGCGTGGAAACATCGTATTCACTCGCCAGCCCTTCCAGGGAGCAGCCTTGATAATATGCAATCCGTTTCATGTTTATTTTCTCTTTTTCCAATGACTTGCGACAGTACTTCTCAAGCCTCGTGCTTCTTGTGAAAGGCCTCCAGGCGGTCGAAGATCCCCGCCACTTCCTTGCGCCCCTTGATCCGGGACGGCAGAAGGTGCAACTTGCCTTTCTTCAGTACGAGGGGTGCCAGATCCATGTCTCCAAAGGGGCGCTTGGCTTTCATGTTGAAGACAGGGAGCAGACCCGTTTCGAAAACGCGCCCAAAGGTCTTCACCGATCTCAGAAATTCGTCGTAGAACAATTGAATGTCCTTCAGTGAGACCATCTTCTCCTCACGCGACATGATCCGCAGGCTTTCCATGACATGGGAGACCTCGATGTTGCACGGGCACCGCGTGGTGCAGGCCTGGCATGAAGCGCACAACCAGATGGACCGGGACTTCAGGACGATTTCCTTTTGTCCCAGCTGGATGAGACGCATGATCTGGTTGACCGGGTAGTCATAGACGTAGGTGTAATTACAGCTGGCGCTGCAGTTGCCGCATTGATAGCATTTGCTGATTTGTTGCCCGCTCGCCTCTTCCACCCGTTTGATGAAATCGGCATCATACGTGTTCTGGATTGACAGGGTATGGATGTGTTCCATTTCTTCCTTCCGATGCAGCGCAATTCAAATGGCTGGTGAATGGTTCATGCCGGGTCTGCCATCCCGCAAGCGCTTTCGGCTATTGACCGCTGCCTTCATAACCGAAGTCGATCATCATCTGCTGGTATTCGTATTTCACGCGCTGGTACATGCGTGCATTTTCAATGGCAAACGCACACTGCTGGGCTATCGCCGACGCGAAGTGGATCTCCCGCTGGGTGAAAGGAGCGCGAGGGCCTGTAAACACACGCAGAACCCCGATCACCTTTCCCCGGACGGAGAGGGGAATGGACAGGATTTTACGGATACCTTCCGCCACCACCTCAGCAGGATACTGGAGCCGAGGATCCGTAAATACATCTTCAATCACGACAATGCGGCCTGCCATGTTTTCCACGATGCTCTTCTGAGCATCTACTGGACCCTTTTCCAGAAACGACTGGCTCAAGCCATACGCCTGGGCCAGGTACAGGCTCTGCGTTTTTGGATCGAGAAGGCGAACCGTGCAGCCTTTGCCGCCCAGGATCTGAGACACCTTGTTCACCACGAGCTCCAGAACCTTATTGATGTTGAGTGTCTCGTTGATGGTGCAGCTGATCTCCTGGAAGGTCTTCAAGTAGGCGCGCTCGACTTCCACATAACGTTCCACGCGCCGCTGCCAGAAAATGGATAAAACCCCCTGGCCGGCAAGCGTTGCCGCAAAGGTCAACTCGGCCCGTTGAAATTCTCTAGGCTCACCCGCAAACAAGCCCACCAATCCCACATTGTCATGCTCAACCTCCACAGGGATAATCGCCGCCGAGCGGATGCCTTCAAACAGCATGCGTTCCTGCTCGGGTATTTCCTCATTTTCCTGGATGTTGGGAAAACATTTCACGTCTGACGGTATCTGAAAACAGACGCTGTCAGGGGTTCGGACCGGCTCGCTCAAAAGAAAATGTTCACTCAGACCGTGACTGGATACCAATTCCAGGCCCTCGCCTTCGGCACTCTTGAGCTTTACGAAGGTCCCTTTCAGTTGGAGTGTTTCCGTAATGCGCTGAGCAATAAGGTTCATGATGCTGTAGTTGTCGACATTGTCACTCAACGCACGACCAACCTCCACAAACGGCGTGAGATAGTCTCTAGCACTCATCTTCTCCATCCTCCCCTCCCTTCAGGTGACTAGGAAGCATCCGTTCTTTTGGCTTTTGAATTTCCACGTGGCTTAAGTATCAACTTTCACATATTTTTTCAACCACCATCCGTCATGAAAATGATCATCCTGCCATGGCCCGACCCTGCACTCTCACGTCAAGCTGGAAGCAGATATTGTTCATCCCTGACCATGGTATCATTCAGGAGGATTTATTCGGGAGTCCAGGAAAAGCTCACTGGAGGATGCCGATTGATCGTTTTTTGGCTGGATGGCCGAAGAATCCCTATTAAGCTTTCCATGTCCTGTTTTCAAGTTCAAATGCTTTCATGTGGCATCGAAATTCTTTCGGAGCCCTTGAATATGCTCCTTGGGACGCGATCGGGACAGCTGGTAACATTTAGCACCACGCCTGCCTTCTCACTGAAAAAAAATTCCCTCACCACCGCAGTGGTGAGGGAATCCGTCAGGTTCCGAGCAGAGCGAAGCTCGAGGGTGGCAGCCTCAGGCCGCCTTTTCGATCTTGATGGCACAGATCTTGAGCTCGGGAATCTTTGACACAGGATCGAGGGCGCTGTTGGTCAGCTCATTGACCGTCGATTCGTAAAAGTGGAAGGGCACAAAAGCTACCCCACGGTCCGTCATCCCCGACACCGAGGCCTTGATCTTGAGCTTCCCACGCCTGGACACAATGTGAATGTAGTCCCCGCTGCTGATGCCAAGTCCCTTGGCGTCTTCGCTGTTGATCTCGGCCAACGCCTCAGGATAGAGCCGGTTCAGGGCATTCCCCTTGCGGGTCATGGTCCCCGTGTGATAGTGCTCGTACACGCGCCCTGTTGTGAGGACGAAGGGGTATTCCGCGTCGGGAAGCTCAGCCGATGGCTCGTATTCGATGGGGAAAAAGACCCCTTCTCCGCGCGTGAACTTATGCGTGTGGAGGATCGGAGTTCCCGGGTGGTCCGCCGTCGGGCAAGGCCAGATGAGGCCACCCTTTTCCAGGCGCTCGTATGTGATGCCCCCATAGCTGGGCGTGAGGGTGTTGATCTCCTCCATCACCGCCGAAGCGCCGGCGTAGTCCATCTCGTAGCCCATTTTCCGGGCCAGAGCCGTGATGATGCGCGCGTCGTCCCAGGCCTCACCCGGGGCGTCCAGGGCCTTGCGCACCCGGAGCACCTTCCGCTCAGTGTTGGTGAAGGTCCCGTCCTTCTCGGCAAAGCAGGCCCCGGGGAGCACCACGTCGGCAATCCGTGCCGTCTCCGTCAGGAAGATGTCCTGGACGACTAGAAAATCCAGGGCGGCCAGGTTCTTTTCCACGTGGTGCACATCGGCATCACTCAGGAGCGGATTTTCCCCCATGATGTAGAGGGCCTTGATGTCCTTTCCACCCGTCGCCGTCATCTCGGTGACCGTCATGCCCACCTTGCCGGGGAGCTTCCCCACATTCCATGCTTTGGCGAACTTTTCCCGCACCGCTTCGTCGGTAACCGTCTGATAGCCCGTGAAGACATTGGGAAGGCCTCCCATGTCGCAGGCCCCCTGGACGTTGTTTTGACCGCGTAGAGGATTCACTCCTCCGCCCTCGACGCCCACGTAACCGCAGAGCATGGAAAGGGCGGCCAGGCACTTGACGTTGTTGGTTCCCGTCGTGTGCTGGGTGATTCCCATGGCATAGAGGATGGACCCGGGACCCTGGGTGGCAAAAAGGCGCGCCGCCGCCTCGATATCCTGCGGCGGGATCCCCGTGATCCCTGACACATAGTCCGGTGTATAACTGGCCACAGACTTTTTGAGCTCTTCAAAGCCCGTCGTCCGCGAATCGATGTAGGCCTGAGCCTGCAGGTTGTCACGGATGATGACGTGCATGAGGCCGTTGATCCAGGCTACATTGGTCCCCACCCTCGGGCGGAGCCACAGGTGGCTCAAATCCACCAGCTTGATGCGTCTCGGGTCGATGACGATCAGCTTGGCCCCGTGCTTCGTCACGGCCTCATGGATGTAGTTGGCGATGATTGGATGGTTGGCTGTCGTGTTCGTTCCCGTCACCACGATGACCCCGGATTTTAAGACATCCTGGAGAGGGTTGGTCATCGCTCCACTTCCAAACGTGGCGGCAAGTCCTGCCACCGTCGAGGAGTGTCAGAGTCGGGCGCAGTGGTCGACATTGTTGGTGCCGATCACCGCGCGCATGAACTTCTGAAAGAGGTAGTTGTCTTCGTTGGTGCACCGGGCCGAAGCAAAGCCCCCTATGGCATCGGCGCCGTTCTCGGTTTTGATCTGGGCAAAGCGTCTCGCCACCAGCCTCAGGGCCTCGTCCCAGTCGGTTTCTTCAAACGCCCCGTTTTTCTTGACGAGGGGACGGGTGAGACGCTGGTCGCTCGAGATGAACTCATACCCGAATCGCCCCTTCACGCAAAGGCTCGACTGGTTGACCCCGGGGTCGTCCCGTCCCGTGACGTTCACCACTCGGTTGTCGGCCACCTGGAGCTCCATCTGGCACCCACAGCCGCAGTACGTGCAGGTCGTCGGCACCTTTTTCACCAGAAACGACCGCCCCTTCATGGCACTGACATTTTCCGTCAGAGCCCCGACGGGGCAGAGCTGCAGGCATTCCCCGCAGGAAACGCATTTATCGGGAAAAAAGACAAGCTCTCGCTGCCCTTCATTTTCTGTCACATCCAGCGCGCAGGCCCCTTTGATCTCCCGGCAGGCTGTCACGCACCGAAGGCAGAGCACGCACCGGTCAGGCCAGTACTTGATGAGCGGGGTCGCATAGACCTTCTCGCGGGGCTTTGGCGGAGCCTCGTACCCCTCTGCCTTGACACCGTATTCGAAGACCAGGTCCTGCAGCCTGCACTCGCCTGCCTTATCGCAGATGGGGCAGTCGAGGGGGTGGCGCGAGAGGAGCCGCTTCAGGGAGCCTGCGCGCAGGGCCGAGAGATTCTCCGAGGTCGTCACCACCTCCATCCCTTCGGCTACCGGCGTTGCACACGACTCTACCGGCTCGTCGAAGCCGGCCACCTCCACGACGCACATGCCGCAGGAAACGATGGGATTCAGCCTTTCGTGGTAACAAAGGGTCGGGATTTCGATCCCGGCACTCCGGGCCGCCTGTAAAATGGTGGTCCCCGGCGCGCTTTCAATCTGCCTGCCGTCAATTGTCAGCTTGACCGTGCTCATATTTTTGTTGCCTTCTCTTTGTTGACTCTTTGTTGATTGAATGCCGGCTTGGCCGGGTGGTACGCACAGCCCCCTTTTCAGTGCAGGGCCAGGAAGGACTGCTTGACCATGGC
>DAIQOB010000059.1:7269-10216 GCA_036788075.1 Syntrophobacteraceae bacterium | reverse complement strand
CAATGTTGTTGACTCAACGTCACTCCGGTGAATACCAGGGTCTAAAAAGTTTGGATTTGCTTGGATTCCGACTTTCGCCAGAATGAAGATCGGAGCTTAAGTCAACACATTGCCGTTTCCCGCAAGGACAGCTTCTCATTATGCAAGTTGCTTGACTCGCTCCAGGGGGCTGATGATGTCCGTGATGCGAACGCCGAATTTTTCGTTCACCACGACAGGCTCTCCCCGTGCAATCAGCTTGCCGTTGACCAGGATTTCGAGGGGCTCTCCAGCCAACTTGGTGAGCTCGATAACAGAGCCCTGCCCCAACTGTAGAAGATCGTTGATGATCATGCTGGTGCGCCCCAGCTCCGCCGAGAGATGCAGGGGAATATCCAGGATAAAATCCAGGTCCCGCATGAATTCCTTTTTCTGCTGTGTCGCGTCAAGCGTCGGGAATTCCGCGCGACCTCTTTCGGAAGCCACATCCTGACTCTCTTGCTCAACCTGCAGGGTCTCACCATCAGCCATAATTCAGTATCCTTTTTGAGTTTCCTTCGGAGCCGGGGGGATTGATGACCTCCGTCACCTGGAAGGCCTGGTTTCCCTTGGATACGCCCGGCATTCCCTTGAACTTGGGGATGCCTTCGATACTCACCGTGAGAGGGTACTGCACTTCCTGGTCCAACAGCAGCACATCGCCCACTTCCAGCTGCAGCAGGTCACGGCCTTTGATGGTCGCAGTCCCCAGCTCTGCCAGGAGTTCGATCTCCACGTCCAGCATCCGCCTTTTGAGGCGTTCAATCCAGTCTTGGTCGACTTCGAGCTGATCGCTCTGGTAGCTTGCGTTCAGCCGGGACCGAATGGGCTCGATAGTGGAGTAGGGAAGACAGAGAATGATTTTTCCAATGGAACGATCCAGTTCCAGCTCAAAATGAATCACGATGACGAGATCCGTCAGGGCGACAATCGTTGCGAACTGAGGGTTCACTTCCGACCGCATGAGCTGGAAGTTGACAGGAACGACGGGCCTCCACGCTCTGTCCAGGTCTTTGAGCATCGTATTGACGACTTTCGTGATGACTCTTTGCTCGATGCTGGTAAAATCCCGCCCTTCCACCTTGAAGCCGCTTTTGCCCGTTCCCCCGAAATAGCAGTCCACCAGGCTGTAAATGAGCCGGCTTTCGATCACCAGCAGGATATGCCCCCGCAAGGGGTCCATTTTCAGAATATGTAGACTGGTGGGCACCGGCAGGGTTCGAAGAAAGTCTCCAAATTTCACCATGTCTGTCTGAGTGACCGTAATGTCCACGATCTTCCTCAGAGACCCCGATAAGCTCACGCGATGGACTCTCGCGAAGCGGTCGTTGATGATTTCGAGAGTGGGCATCCGCCCACGGATGATGCGATCCTGGCTGGTGAGATCGTATACCCGGACGTTCCCCACCTCCTCCACCGCTTCCGGTTCGGATTCGATGGCGCCGTCGGATATACCCCTGAGGAGGGCATCGACCTCGTCCTGGGAAAGAATTTTTTCCATTGAATGTCACTCGAATCTTTACTGAACCAGGAATTCCGTAAAATAAATTTCCTTCACCTGTCCCTTGGTGAGAAGGCGGTTCATTCGCAGCATCACCTCCCGTTTGAGTACATCCTTGCCGTTGGGCGTGGAGATATCATCGTAGGCTTTGCCCGAAAGGAGTGCCAGCAGCACATCGCGGAAGGCATAGTTGCGCGCTTTGATTTCCTCTTCGGCAGCACCGTTATCCAGCAGGAGCTGCATGTTCACCTTCAAGTACCTTTTGCCTCCCGGGTCTGCGAGATTGACAAGAAACGATTCCATCGAGTGGATCACGGGAGGAGTCTCCTTAGGGATTGCATGGGCTTCCTCGTTCTTCCCCATAAACTTCGTCCAGCCGAAATAGCCGCCTCCCCCCAGCACGGCCAGCACAACCACTACAATGATGAGGAGTTTCATCTTGGAAGATTTGCTTCCCTCACCCTCTTCAGGCTTTTCTGCCTCATTCCCAGCATCAGCCATGATTTACAGCTCCTTCCCTTTTGGATCATCCTCTCTCGGTTGTCACCTTGTGGATTATCATTCCGTTCATCGGTAAATGCTTTGGCGCAGTGTGGGAGGAACAAAAACAAGGAGTTTTTGCTCCAGGATTCTAGGATTGTCCCCGGCTGCTATGGACAGAATGCCGCAGATCAGCATATCCTTGACGGCCACTTCTTCTTTGCTCCGTTTGCGCAGCTTGCCGGCCATGGGAAGGCACACCAGGTTGGCCCCCACGGCTCCATAAAACGTCGTCAGGAGCGCAACAGCCATGGCGGGCCCGATGGTGGAGGGATCCGCCATGCTCTTGAGCATCTGCACCAGACCGATGAGCGTCCCGATCATCCCCATGGACGGAAAGAGCGTGCCCATGGTGTTCAGGATCTCACCTCCGCTCCGGTGCCGTTCTTCCAGGCACTCGACTTCGGTTTCAAGAATTTGGCGAATGGATTCGGGTTCCATTCCGTCTATGGCCAACTGCAGTCCCTTCACAAGGAACGGGTCATCCATGGTTTCGAGCTCGGATTCCAGGGCCAGAATCCCTTCCTTTCTGGATTTATGAGCGAGGCCCACGAACATGGGAATGATATCGTTGCTGTTCGACAATCGCGTGAAAAAGACATGCCTCATGACTTTGAAAACTGCAAAAACCTCCTTTAGGGGATGATGGACCATCGTCGCGCCAAAGGTTCCGCCAAAAACGATCAGCATGGAGGGATAATCGATGAACAGATCCAGCCCGCTCCCCAGGGATATGGAGATCAAGACCAACGCAAACGCGACGACAATGCCGATCAGAGTTGCGAAATCCATCGAGTATCGGAAACCTTAGAGTGTAATGGACGAGCGGGATATCCTTCCACAAATGGCTGCGAGATCCCATGACGTTGAAAGGCGCCGCAAACATCC
>DAIQOB010000059.1:0-7169 GCA_036788075.1 Syntrophobacteraceae bacterium | reverse complement strand
AGTATCGGTATTCCCTTTGCGATTGAATTATCCGGTATTGTGCTTAATTTGAAGAAGCAGGATAAAGAAATGAAGACAAGAGGAGGTGACGAAACTCGGAGAGATGCGAAGGTCATTCCTTTAAGCAATGATCTTGAGAATGCGCCGAAAAGTGCACGTCCTGATCCGACACAGCGGTCAGGAATTGAAGGAAAAAGTAAGTATTATAAAAAGCCACGATCGACTGAGAGAGTACAAGGAGTGAGCCATGGAAGTCCAAGAGAAGAAAACCTGCCGGTCGGGTAATTCTGAATATACCGACGGCTCTAAAGTATGTTGTGAGGGATATTGCCTGGTTTGCAAGGACGGTCAGTGGGCGGACACAATCGTTCAAAAAGGGAGTTTCTAAGATTCCAGAGTACAGGGGTACCCATTATTCAAAGCACACGCCGAGTAGCTCAATTGTTGAAGATCAGACTTGTTTTTTCCTGACAACACAAAGATGGACGAAACACTCTTCATGCTCTCGAATCCACGTGAAGAGTATTTCGTCCATACGTTTTTATGGAAAGCTAAAGCTCCCAGCAAAAACCGCCTCCAAATTTTGGAAACGAATTTCAGCCCGCCTACCTGACGAGATTGATGGTTGTATCCAACATATCCCTGCCTGTTGTGATGGACTTGGAATTGGCATTGTAGCTCGACTGGTAGACGATCATGTTCACCATCTCTTTGGCCAGATCGACGTTGGAGCCTTCCAGGGTGTAGCCGGCAATATCGCCCCTCAGGGTCTGGTTGTCCGTCACATCGATGGGAGTCTTGGATTCAGGACCGTTGGTGTAGAGGTTGCCTCCTTTCCGAATGAGTCCCCCCTCATTGGGGAAAATGACCATCTTGATCTTGGCCCCAATGGGTTCGGGATCGGAGGTTCCGTCCACGGGATATCCCCAGATTTGCCCCTTGCTGTCCACATAAAAATTGGTGTGTGACGGAGTCTCCGGAGTCGGTTCGACAAAAATGGGCTGATCATCCTGCCCCAAGACCGCATAGCCCTGATAATTGACAAGCGCCCCTGATTTGTCCACATGAAAACTGCCGTCGCGTGAGTAGAAGACCTGAGCGTCAATGGTTTTCGTATCACTGTCATACTTGGCCAGATTGAAATAGCCCTGGCCGTTCACAGCCATATCACACCAGCTCGTGGTGTTGGTGAAGGGACCCTGAGCAAAATCCGTTGCAACCCCCAGCACGACACTTCCCGCGCCGCGTCGGTCCGTGTCCTTGGATTGGGTGTTGTAATAGCTGCTCACCATATCGCCGAAACGCACCGCATTGGATTTGTAGGCCGTTGTCCCGGTGTTGGCCACGTTATCGCTGGTCACTTCCAGGGCCGTACTGAAGCTGTTCAACCCACTGACTCCGTTTGACATCGCACTCGTGATCGCCATGATCATCCTCCTTGCAGTTCATATCGAAAAATCACAAAATGAAATGACTTGAACCTGACCGATATTTCTTTGCCTTGTCGGAATGGGGCATCAATCCTCCCCACCTGTTTCCCCGCTTCGCACTTCAATGATGGATCCCAAACCAAGCCTGGCGCCGTCAGCCCCCCCAACGACCAATTGGGGAACGTTTTGGTCCATCCGGAAGGCGTACACTTTACCGCTGACGGTTTGAGTGACATCCAGGGCGTTCCCCTCAGCATCCACGGCCTCGACCTGGACGTGATAGGTCCCGTCGGGAGCGGCCTTGCCCGAGTTGTCCTTACCATCCCATTGCGCTTCGTAGGTTCCGGAATCTTGATTTCCCACGGGCATGGTACGCACCAACGTCCCATTCTCATTGACGATCCTGAGGGTCACACTGGCCGGGACATCCAGCTTGTATGAGCTCTTGGACGTCTCCCCCTGGTGCAGCTGAATGCTGTCATCCACACCGACGACTTCTTTCCCGATCATTTGCGTCATCTGGCCGTAGCTGATGGAGGCGAGGTAGTCCATCTCCTTGAGTATATTGGCATTGATCTGGGACAGCTTTTCCACACTGCTGAACTGAGCCAGCTGAGCAGCCAGCTCGTAGGACTCCAGGGGATTGGTGGGATCCTGATTCTTAAGCTGGGTCATGAACATGTTTAAAAATCCGTCCATGCCGATCTTGCTCCCATCGGAGCTCACTCCAGAATTCTGTGCGCTTCTCCCAACCCCGAACAGGTTGCTCGCTGCTGTTGATCCCGCTACTGACATGGACCCTTCCCCTTCTCCCGGGATATCACCTCGAGGATGTTGCAGGACCGCCATCAGGCAAAGAGGCTGATGCGGCGATCTCCGTCCATAGAACGGTAGGCATGACTTGGGCCTGACCGCCTGCCCGACTGCAATTTTTCGATACTCCTGCCGCCTTCACCCTTGCCGTGCGAAAATTCAAATTGCCGCTGGGAATTTTTTTCCCGACCTTCCTGCCCGACGCTGACTTGGAGCTGGCCCAGCACCAGTCCCTGCTCCTGAAGTTGTTGCCGCAGGAGCGGCGCATTTTGCACCAGCAGGCTTCTGGCCTGTTCATTATCCGTGGAGAGCCACGCGATGACCTGGTCCCGGTGGGCTTCAACCTGGATCACGAGCTTTCCCAGGTGCCTGGGTGTCAGTTCCAGTGTCAGCCGGGTCCCTTCTTTTCCGCGGAGTTGCGTCAACCGCCGTCCCAGCTCCTGGGGCCACCCGGCATCCTCGAGAGAAAGGGAATCTCCCAGCCCTTTTTGCGGCTCCAAAGGAGACGATGGGGTCTCCAGAGAAAATCGTGATGCAGAGGAAACGGAAGCCTTTGGGGAGGCTGCCGCCTCATCTGGAATGGTTTCATCGAGTCCCTTGATCTCCGCCACAGGGGGATCCTCCGACTGTTTCCAATTTCTGTCGCTATCCTGGAAGGTTGTATTGCTCCGAGCCGAAGTGTTAGCCAAGTCTATGCCAAGAGGCCTCCTCTCCAAACGCGAGGAGGTGCCATGCTCTTCGGTTTCGCTACCAGAGCCGTCCGACACGACTTCGAGACCCTCGGAGCCTCCGCCCTCCATGGAATGGGGAAACTCCACATCCCGAAGGGAAGAGCCCAGCGCTCCGGACTCGCGCTTTGGAATTATCTCTAAAGAATCCATAGGGGTATCGTCAGAAGAGGCACTCGGATTCCCCTGCAATTCGGAAAATACGGCAGGCTCATCGACAGGGGTGGACTCGGAAAATTTTTCCGACCCTCGCCGTGATATTGCCGACTCGTCGTGCCTCTTCGTTTCAGGGCGCACTGTCTCATGTGAGCTCTTTTCAGAAACCTGAAAAGGCATCTGTTCATCCGCCTGCCTCTCTGCGCCTTCCACGGCTGGTGCACCCTGTGGAGCAATCGGCTTGCCGCGGGAGTTCTCGGAAGAAAAGAGCTCGGAAGGCCTTGAGTGAGAAGAACTTGCGACATCTATACGATCAGGCCGCTTATGCTCGACTGGGTCCTGGCTCTCCCATTTGACGTCTGCGGACACCCGAATACTCCATCGCTCCGAAGGGGAAGAGACGGCCACTTCAGCCTTCATCCCCGACTCCGTTGATACGTCCCGTTGAGAGAGTCCTGCATGAGAAGGGGTTTCAGGGTGCTGAGCCACTTTCAAGACCTCCACGCTGTCTAGCTCTCCATTCTTCAACAGAGGCTTTATTGCTGAGGCAGTCTCCCCTGCTCCCACAATCGCAACTGGTGCGCGATTCTCTTGTCCCAGGCTCTCATGCAGGATCAGGTCATCGGGCTCGGTCTCCACCGGGAAAGTCAATGTCGTTGACTCAGAGCTTGCTTGCAAACCTCTCTCGCCCTCTTGGGAAAGATCCATTTGTGTCCATTTTTTCAAATTTGCCGTTTCCGCTGGATGATCAGGCTTCTGCGTCCTGCCGTCCGCGCGAGCAGGAGGTGGAATATCTACCTGCGACAAGGGCCGATTCTGTTTGGGGAAGATTTCCAAGCCGGTGTCCGGAGCCTCTGCTGCCGGGAAAGCGAACACCACCTGCGAGGGTCGCGTCACAGGTACGGACCGAAACTCAGGCTCTTCCTTCGCCTGGTTTTCCTGCACGTAGTCTTCCTTCCCAGGGATCTGCCCCTCATTGCTGTCGCCCAACCGGTATGGAGCCGCCTCCTCACTTGCAGTGAGGGCGTAGGAGAGGGTTTGAAGCACTTCATTTGCTTTGGTCTGATGCAATCCACCGTCCGCGGGATCGCTGGTAACGACCTGAGGGGGTGAAATGGGTGAAGCCTCCGTCAACCCACCGGTTTTGGCCGCCGCCTCCATAGCACGTTCCGTTACCGGGGAGGCAGGGTCATCTTTTGCTTGAACCCTCGTTCCGTCATACAGTCCAAAAGGTTCCTCCGATGCTGGGAATGAGAGAGCATTTTGAACGGGCCCCCAGAGATCGTGATGCGCTTTACGCTCCCTCGGCTCTATAAACAGGGGGGGGCCGCTCTGTACCAGCTGTGTCGACAGGCCGTGGGCCAGAGCAGGAGCAGACGCCGGCGAAGAAGCCGCTCCCTCCAACGGGCTTCCCCCGTGCCTGTCGGCATTCTTGTCGGCGCTATCCCGCAAGTCCACCTTATTGAGCTCCGCCTCATTGACACAGGCAACGGCCTTCTTCATCAACAATTTGAATTCTTTGAGACTATATGAACCGCTCGCTTTTACAGGAATGCCCCTCAAAATGCCGGGAGCCGGTCCTCCCGCCAACTGGAGTGCCGCAACGAATTCCGCCACTTCCTGAGAGCCTGCGCCTGCTTCTCCCTGCAGGGTCGCACCACCAGAATTATACTGCTCCAGGACGGCAGCAATTGTATTGAAGGGAATCCCTCCCCTGGAATTCAAGCTGCCGGCACAAACTGCTCTGGCTTCGGCAGGCAACTGAAAGTGTGCCAGGATTTTCTCCACCGCCATGGGATCAGAAACGTAGAGTTCCTCACGCAGTTTGATTTCGGAGATCTTTCGATCAGCTTTCGATGGTGCATTCCGCGCAGGAAGGCTTCCCGCAGGTTTCAGTTCCTGGAGAGCATTCCCCTCTGCAGGAGGAGGGGGAGCATGATTATCAGAAGCCGAAGCCCTCGAATCCGCACCGAGCAAAGCTGTGCTGCCCTGAACGGGAACCTGAATGGTGCCCGTGCCGTCACCGGTGTTGCACTGTGCAAGCAGCTCCCTGGAAAAAACGTTGGCCACAATGCCTTCTCTGATGTCGTCCTTGGCTTTGGACATAAAGCTCATCATCAGCTGACCGGCGGATATCTGATTGGCTTGCATTTTCCATCCTATACACAGGTTGATCTCAAGCTAAGGCTCACTTCCCCAATCCTTCAAAAGAGCAAAAGCAATACCAGCAAGAACCAGCTCGAAATTTTTCTATGGAATCAAGCCGTTGCACATAGAGAGCCACCCCTGCTCTCGTGCGCATTCCGGTCTGGAAAAGGAAAATTCTTCCTGCGCAGTCGTGCCTCCCCCTGCGACTCCCCGGGCGGGCAACCCACAGGACTGATAGTGGCCACAACGTCGGAGGGGTCAGTGGGTGGAAAGGACTTGAGAAATTTTTGCCGCCTTTTTGGTGTCCATGTTGGCAAGAATGTTGGCAGCCGCATCGGTGTTCATCACGGAGATGACGTTCACCACCAGCTGTTCATCAAGGTTTTCCAACAACTTGGCTGCTTCTTTGATTTTCATGGTTTCGTAAATCTTGGCCAGGGAGCGAATCTTGGCATTTTGGTTCGCTTCCTTTTCATTTCGAAAATTCTGGATCTCTTTCTGGATGGCGGTCAACTCCAGGAGCTTTTTTTCAATGTCCTTTTCCATCTGCTGCAGATATTCCTGCCTCTGCTGGATTTCTTTCTCTTTGCGCTTGAGCTCCGCTTCCCTCTGTTCGAGGTAGGAAATTTTTTCTGCCGCCGACGCCGAGGGCTCTGCGGCGGTTCGCTTTTCAGCGCCCTCAGACTGGCGCACGACGGGCGGTTTGTTTGGAGTGGATGCCAAGACGGTCTTGCCCTTCTGCTCCTCCGCCAGGACGCTGGGGGTTGAAAGCCATGGGCGGCTCGTTTCCTTTCCGCCCCAGAAAAAGCCAAAGGTGAGAGCGACTTTGAGGGAAACCACCCCTAAAAGAATCCAGAAGATGCTTCCCCACCACCTGCGGCTTCGCCGCCTTTCCGGCTTGGACTCAGTTTTTCCATTGTCAGTCGTTTTCATGGAAGCCCTTCAGAATTGAGATTTCGTCCAGCTCTTTCTGTTCCCTTTGTCGTTGAAGGTAGCGGTAGGACAGTCGCTCCGCCTCTTCGAGACACTCCAGCATCTTCACTGCTTTTTCGCATTCGATGAATGCTGCCTTCTTCTCCTCCACAGTCCTGGCCGCCTGCAGCAACTCTGTCCTCAAAGACTGCAATTGTCGTTCCAATGCAATACGATATTCTTTCATGCACAAAAGGGTGGCGACATCCACCCCCCTGGCCTGATCCGTTTCCCAAAGCGTCTGCTGCTCTGCCATCCGGCAGAGAGCCTGCTCCTCCCGGATCAGAAGCTGCTGCTGGCCATGCCGGGCCGCGGCCAGTTCGGCCTGGGCTCCTTCCAACCGGTGCCGTCGCTGCTTCAAGAGGGAATCGAATCGAAAGTGAAAAGCCATAATGCGTCAAAAAAATTGCGGTCTCTGGAGCCCAAAGCATTCTCAAGGCTTCCGCCCCTTTCGCCTGGGCAGCGAAGCGCTCTTGCCCCATGCGTTGAAGAATCACCGGAAGATGACAGCCAGAGCCTCTCGGGCCTGAGCGATGGTGCACTTCTCTTCCACCCCCTGCCGCAGGAAATCGTTGATGGGTTCGATCATGTCCATGGCATAATCCGTCTCTGCATGGCTTCCCCGCACATACGCTCCAATATGAATCATATCTTCGCTCTGGCGATAATGAGACAGGGTTCGGATCAGGCGTGATGTCAAACTTTTGTCTTCTTCACTGTGAAGCCTGCTCGCCAGGCGGCTGACACTCTTCAGTACATCGATGGCGGGATAGTGCCGTTTCTGGGTAAGGGATCGGTCCAGCACAATGTGCCCATCCAGAATGGAGCGCACGCTGTCGGCAATGGGATCTTCCATGTCGCCTCCTTCCACCAGCACTGAATAGATTCCCGTAATGGAGGCCTTTTCGAAATTGCCTGCACG
>DAIQOB010000058.1:0-10228 GCA_036788075.1 Syntrophobacteraceae bacterium | reverse complement strand
CAGGCTTCGAGTTTTTTTATCGCGGGAGGGTGGTAACCCTTCACATTGTATTTGGAGGACATCTCGAGCACATCCCGAGGGCAATAGGCGATGCAGTACCCGCAACCCTTACACCTTTCTTCGATGATGTGTACGATCCCGCGTGTGACCTGAATTTCATCGATATCCAAAGGAACGCGCCAGTATTTCATGCTTCATGGTCCTCAAGGGTACAGTGCATTGAATTCAATATATTTTAGGCAGATTGCCCTTACTTTTTTACTTTGGGCTATTGTAGGCGCTGACCGAAGTAAGTCAAGCATTTTTCATGTTGCTTCACCATAATTTTCCCTACACCGTGCAATTTATTGGGGGGGTATGCTCAGTTTTGTTCTTGGAAGGGTGTCTCTGGGTAGGAACCTGCACGGTGATTTCTGAGAAAAATTGGAGGGTCGATGAACCTCCGTTTTTAATTTGAAGCATAGAGTTTGATTTGCCTGAAGAAAATGCAGGGGGAAAGAAATAAAATGGCACGATTCCTTCGCTATGGAATCGTGCCATGATGATGCCATGAGAATGTTCAACTCAAGAGGTCGCCTGGAAGCTCATCCGAACACCGATTCTTCCTGTACTCGTCTGAAGGGTGGAACGGAGAGTTTTCTTGCCACCCTCACGGCATACAGCTGAGCTTCAGGAGCTTCGGATAAATTTCAATCATCCGCCACAGCTGGGGCATCCCCCGTCATTGTCCTCCTCGGCTTTTTTGCCGTCTTCGCTCCCTTTCCCAAATTCTTTAACAATCTTGGCAATCTCCAGGAGCCGGTCGGATACCTTCCTGAACACAGTGCCTTCGGGGTAAGTCCCATCAGGCTGCAGGAACCCCGCTTCCATGCCCGTCAGGATCTCGATCCCTTCTTCCACGGTGCTGACGGGCCAGATATGGAATTTGCCTTCTTTTACCGCATCGAGGACCTCCTGCTTCAACATCAGGTTTCGCAGGTTCTTGGAGGGGATCATGACACCCTGCTTGCCATTCAGCCCCTTGTGCTTGCAGATGTCGAAGAACCCTTCGATCTTGTAGTTGACTCCCCCGATGGGCTGGATCTCACCCTTCTGGCTCACGGACCCCGTCACCGCGATGCCCTGGTAAATGGGAACCTTGGAGATGGCACTGATGAGCACATAGAATTCCGTGCTGGAGGCGCTGTCGCCATCCACCATTCCATAGCTTTGCTCAAAGCAGAGGGATGCCGTTACGGAGATGGGATATTTCTGAGCAAACCGCTCCTTGAGGAGGTTGGACAGGATCATGAGTCCTTTGGTATGGGTGGAACCGCTCATCTTGGATTCGCGATCGATGGAAACCATGCCTTCACGTCCGACGGAAACCGTCGCGGTGATGCGGTTGGGCTTGCCAAAAATATGGTCGCCGGCCATAAGGACGGAAAGTCCGTTCACCTGTCCGACCTTTTCGCCGTCCGTCTCGACCCAGAATATGTCTTTTTCGATGTATTCCTTGATCCGCTCTTCGATGAGGTTGGACCGGTAGATGCGCTTGCGGATGGCCTCCTCGACATGCTGCCTCTGGATGGCCTGAGCATTGTCGAGGCCCGAAAAATAGTCGGCTTCCTTGAGGAGATCACTGATGTTGCCCAGTTCGAGACTCAGTTTTTCCTGATTCTCCGTCAGTTCCATGCTGTATTCTAGGACCCGAGCGACGCCCGATTTGTCCAAGGGCCGGAGCTCGTTGTCCTTGCAGAAGCGCCCGATCATTCTGGCACAATCCAGGATGGCCTCATCCTTCCGGTCCATCTGGTCGTCCATGTGAGCCTTCACTTTGAATAGCTTCTGGAAGCGGTCGTCGTACGTGTAGAGCAATTGATAAATGTGCGGGTCACCCGTCAGGATGATCTTGACGTTGAGGGGGATCGCCTCGGGTCGAATGGTGCGCGTGCTGAACATGCCATAAAGCTCGCCGATGTCTTCAATCTTGATTTCCCGATCCCGTAGCGCCCTTTTCATGGCCTCGTACGAAATATACCATTTCAGAAGGTCGAGGGCCTTCATGACGAGGTAGCCGCCGTTTGCCTTGTGCAGGGACCCCGGCTTGATCATGGTGTGGTCCGTGAACAGTGCGCCGAACCAGGCCTGACGTTCTATGGACCCGAAAAGATTGGGATAGGCCGGATTGGATTCGATCACCACGGGCGCGCCCTCGGTTTCCGAGTTGTCAATGAGCACATTGACATCGTACTTGCGAAAGGTGGTCTCGCGGGCGGGCATGGGGAAAGGCGATCCGGGCTGAGGTTGCTGCGCTTCGGGCTTTTTCTTGAAATCTTCGATATTTTCCAGAATATCTTCCTGAACGTTTTTCAGATATTCCAACACCCGCTCATCGTCCTGGTAACGCTCTTCGTAATTATCCATGAGCTGCCCCACGACGAAAAGGGCGATTTCGTTGTCCAGTTTCGTGTGCTTCTCTTTGAATTCGGCTTCCGCCTCCCGGATCTGCTTGATAGCTTCCTTCATCTTTTCATGGAGCGCATCGCTTTTTTCCCTAAGAGAAGTCTTTTCTTCATCGGAGAGATGACGCAGATCTTCCTGAGTCATGGGCTCTCCATCCGGATTTGCGGGGATGATGACCATGCCCACTTGAGAAAACTGGAGAATGAAGCCCTCTTCCTTGGCCTGCTGTGAGAGCTCATCGATGACCTCTCGCCTCTGATGCTCAAAGCCTTGGTGGACTTCGCTTTCCTTGGCACGGTAATCGTCGCTGTCGAAAACTTCGGGGATTTTGGCCTGCAGGGTTTGAATGAACTCGTTCATATCCTTTTTGAGCTGCTTTCCTCGACCTGCAGAGACCCTGAGACTCTTGGGCTTGTCCTGTTCCTTGAAATTGTAGACATAGCACCAGTCGGGAGGAGTGGGTTCCTTTTTGGCCTGTTCCTCGATGAAGGTTTTCGCCATGTACGTGAGACCCGCCTTGGCAGGACCGGCAATGAAAATATTGTAATCGAGGGATTTCATTCCCATACCGAATTTGATGGCGTCTATGGCCCGATCCTGGCCGACTACCTTCTTTTCAAGACCTTCCAGGGATTCCGTGGTCTCGAAGGGGAGCAGGCTTTCGTCGATATGGGCTCGCAACTCGTTGACAGAAAGTTCTGGAATTTGCTTTGGCATAAAATTGATTCCTCCGTGTTTCCAGTGACGGGTGATATCTAAAAATACGATCGGGCCTCCGGCAAGAATCAAGAAACCAGGGTGACGGTCTGTTCGTCTTGGCCACAGGCTTCAATGGGATTTTCCCCCGGTTCTCCCTTTTGGCTTACCGGCGGAATTTTCGGGGGATGCCGGGTGCACTGTGGAACACTCATCAATCGCCTTACACCTGATCCGCCTGCATCAATTGCTTGCCGAAAAACTTGCGCCAATGGTTACAAATTAGGTCCTGCCAGGGTCAATTTCAAGTTTTTCCTTTGAAACGAAGGACATGAACATTCTACAGTTCGGCAGCCACCGGTTGTATTGCCGGCATTCCAAGCCTTGCCGCGTGCTGGTGGTACATCGCGGCGAAAGTCATCAACTGATCCGGGAGGTTTTGAAGTCCCCCTTTGAAGGGGGATTAAAGGGCATCTACCGTGAAGTTGACACCCCTCTGCCCCCTCAAGGGGGGAATCGAACTTTCCCACAGCGTGGAAACCTTCGCCAAAATGTGTTAGCTCGCCACATCCAGCTTGGCCCGCTTCTTGTGGCTGGATGCAGCTGCCTGCACGATGGTGCGGATGGCGTTGATGGTGTTGCCGCCCTTACCGATGATTTTTCCTAGATCGTCAGGAGAAATCCTGAGCTGCAGGAAAATCGTCTCGTCGTCCTCGTTTTCTTCCAGCAGGACTTCCTCTGGGTGGTCGGCCAGAGATTTCACGAGGTATTCAACCAATTCCTTCATGTTCTAACCTCCCCTGAAGGCAGTATGGCTACTGCCTGGCAAGCTTGTCCATTACAGAGCGAATTTTCTGCTGGGGACTGGCTGCACGGTCCCTCCGATCATCGATCTTGATTTGGGTGAGTACCCTCGTGATTTCGGACGAGAAAACGCTTTCGTGCATTTTCCGTACGACTTTCAAGATTTCGTCAAGGTCGCCGGAAACGATGGTCCCCATAGGGGTCAGTTCATACTGTAAAGTGCTCTCCTCCAGAACTCGCAACACCTGAGCAACATAAGCACTCAAACTGCTGGACTTTGTTCCGAGGGGAACAATGCTGATTTCCACGATCGCCATAATGGATAGGACTCCAAAGAATATCGGAAGACATACGTTCCGGTAGCTCGGTTTGTCCCCCCCGGGGATGCAACCGGTTGAGGGGGAAATCTCATCAAAAAATTTTACACTTTCCCCTTGAGGGGGACTTCTTCATGAATTGTACCCATCGCCCGTAAAAGCCCGCCAAGACTCGCCGTGAGATGTTCCTGGGTGTGAGGTTCCAGGGTAAGGAGCGGCTTTCTCTCCTTTTCTCGCAGGGCTTGAAAGAGTCCTTTAAAATCGATGTTACCTTGTCCTACCGGGAGGTGAGCATCCCCGGAGCCGTCATTGTCGTGCAGATGCAGCTCCATGAGACCGTCACCCAGAGCCTCCACCCATTGGGCTAGTGGTGTCTTGGAAAAACAGTTCTGGTGTCCGACGTCCAGGCAGAAGCCAAAATGCCTGGAGTGAAGATGCCGACTGGTCTCCTGGTGCAGGAGGGGATCGAGCTCCCAAACGTTTTCCATGAGCAGGACGACATCCAGCTTCTCAGCCTGGGGCAGAAGCTCTTCCCAGACAGCCAGGCTCCTTTTCAACCACTGGTCGCGGAGGCCGCGATGGTGGCTGGGATCGTAGCCTGTGTGGCAAACCATCTGGATGGGTTGAAAGCTGTCGAAAAGATCCACGCATTGCTGCAATCGGTGCTTGGAAATTTGCCTGACGAGGGGATCGATGCTTCCCAGGCACAAATCCAGGAAAGGACCATGGAATGTCACCCGAATCCCGTTCCTGCGCAGCTGGTCCGCCAGAGTCTTCAGCCGCGGGCGCGGGACTTCATCCAGCTGGCTTGCCCCAAAAACAATCTCAAGGTTCATGCGATAGCGCAGGATCATTTCCATATAACGATCCAAAATCTTGTACGGGATGCTGACGTAGACCTTTTGGAGGAGGGTCAGCATATCGTCATTGAACTGAAGCGGCCTTGCAGTCATTTTGGGATTCCAGCTCCGACCCTGGTAGAATAAAAAATTTCGTTGGTCACAATGACGAGCGCGTGACTCAGAAAACGAGCGCGCACCTGCCGTCCCAACCTCCGGCAGCTTTCATCAAAAAAGCTCTCACTGCCTTCTTCCGGAGATCCCTGCACGGATGGAATCATACTCATCAACTTGAATCCTGTTGTCAACAGAACATTTACCTGACTCAGACCTCCATATCGCGTAAATTTCTCCTGGAACGGCCATCAGGTGGACCTTTTCCCGAAAGTTGTGAGAATGGACGTGGCGGGAGGTGGACAAAAATCTGTTATGCTCATCGGATCCATGGAAAAGACTACACAATTTCCTTTCCATCGCACCGGCAAAGGCATATAAAGTCTTTTACCGTTTCTGTCGTGAATCTCCCATTCCCGTCCCGATTGTCTTCATTTTCCTGATGGAGCTGCTCTTATCGTCAAGAATTATGAGGTGGATAATGAGGCGATTTTTGTGTAGATTATTTGACATTCGTACTGGCGCCATTCATATTTGAGCTCGTCGTGGGAGGGGTCGCATTTTTTCCTGTTTTTCCGGATGAAATTCCATGCGGAGATTCCAGGGAGACGTCTCAAATCGCGCGTGCAAATGGCAGATCTGGTCATTCGAGCATCCAAACATCCAAAGTCTGTTGCCTATGAAACTGCCCTTTAGAATTTTAGTCGTTGACGATGAGGCTACCACACTGGCTTTGATTTCGGAGCAACTGAGAGAGGCCGGATATGAGACTGAAGCGGCGTCCAGCGGCGAAGAAGCCATCCAGAAAGCCCGTCAGAGCAGATTCGAATTTGTCGTGACGGACCTTTCCATGCCCGGGATGGATGGGATGGAACTGCTGGCTTACTTCATGAAGAACCATCCCGAGACCTATGTCATCATGCTCACGGGATTTGGGACCATCGCAACGGCCGTAGAGGCCATGAAGCAGGGGGCTTTCGATTACCTGGCCAAGCCGGCTAAAACCGATGAGATCCTCCTCGTCTTGAAGCGAGCCGAAGAGATGATGCTCCTCAAGGCTGAAAACGATCTTCTGCGCTCTCAATTGAAAGAAAGGTACTGTTTCGACAAGATCATCGGCAAGAGCGAGCCCATGCAGGCCATTTACCGCATGATCGAGCGGGTGGCTCGAACGGACAGCACGGTCCTCATCACAGGCGAAAGCGGCACGGGAAAAGAGCTCATCGCCAATGCCCTCCACTACAACAGCGAGCGCAAAGACAAACCCTTCGTTCCCATCAACTGTGGCGCCATTCCCGAGGAACTGTTGGAGAGTGAGCTCTTCGGTCATGAGAAGGGTTCTTTCACCGGAGCGTACAGGGAGCGCCTGGGGCGCTTTGAGCTGGCGCATCAGGGGACGATCTTCCTCGATGAAATCGGTGAAATGAGCTACAAGCTCCAGGTCAAGCTCTTGCGCTTTCTCCAGGAGAAAAAGTTCGAACGGGTGGGGGGCACGCGAACGGTTCAGGTGGATACGCGGATTGTTGCCGCAACCAACAAGGATCTCGAAAAACTGGTGGCTGAAGGGGCATTTCGAGAAGACCTTTTTTACCGCCTGAATGTCATTCCCATTCGTGTCCCTCCCCTGCGGGAACGGACGGAAGACATTCCCCTCCTGGCGCAGCATTTTCTCAAGCACCACAGCCAGCAAAAAGACATCCCCATGAAAAAAATATCCAGAGCAGCCCTGGCCGCCATGCAAAACTATCTCTGGCCGGGCAATGTGAGGGAGCTGGAAAATGCCATCGAGCGCCTCGTCATCCTGACAGAGAGTGAAGAGATCCAGTTGGACGACCTGCCGGAGCGCATGTGTCAGCGGCAGGCAAAGCCCAATTTTTCTTCCATCGGCCTCGAGGACAACGGGATCGACCTGAAGGGAACCCTGGAGGATCTCGAAAACAGCCTCATCCTGGAGGCCCTGAAAAAAGCGGGGGGTGTCAAGAATCAGGCCGCCAAGCTGCTGGGACTCAACAGGACGACCTTGATCGAAAAAATGAAAAAAAAGAAGCTTACCTATCCCGGCCTTTTCACCGAGTAACAGGGGCTTCCGCTTACAATGAGCCCTGTTCCCTGAATTCCTTCCGTTCCTGCATGTACTCTCTTCTCTCCATGCCGGGAGCCCGCATTTTATTGGCATAATCATTGCTTATCCATCCTGAGCCGGCAAGCGGCAGTGTTTCACATATATTCCTGATTCTCGAAACGAACTGAAAACCAAGCCATGAAAAGCGAATGCCGGAGGAAAAGCCGGTTCTTCATGACGGTCTGCCTGGTGGGGTGCCTCCTCGCGCTCTTTCCTGCCCTGCTCTGGTCCTCATCCCGCACGCCGCCTCCGCCCGGCGTAGTGGGGGAGATGCGCGAGCCTGCCTCGCGTCCATTTCTTGACGCTGGGAAGGCTCATCCAACTGCCGCTGAGGCGCCTCGTGAAGAACAAGACCGGCTCAAAGCCCTCTATGAGGGTGCGGACGCTTTCTTTCTCGAGCACCAAACGGAGCTGGACCAGTATGCCGGTGAAGTCCTGAAGCATTACAGCGAAGCCCTTCAACAAGGGGTTTCCCCGGCGCACACTCCCAGGGCTCTTTATCGCTGCGGGCTGAGCTGCCTGGCCATGAAGAAGCCCGATAAGGCGGTAACCTATTTCAAAAGAATCCTATCGGAATATCCTGAGGACCCTGCAGTGAATGCATGCCGGCTGAGGTTTGCAGAGATTTTTCAGGATGCACGTTCTTATGCTGAGGCCGTCGATGCTTCCAGGGGTGTCCTGCGAACCTCCAGTTTGGAGGCAGAGAAGACAGAAGCGCACTATTCCATTGGAAAGAGTTTCACACTTGCAGGGCGGCATCAGCTCGCGGTGGAAAGCTTCCAGCAGTGCCTGAAGATCGATCCTCTCTTTTATCTCAAAAAGCCAGAACTTCTGAAATTCATGGGAGAATCCCTGTCCTTCCTGAAAGAGTATGAAAAGAGCTGTGAAAATCTTTTGCACTACTTGAATCTGCGACCCGATACTCCTGAGCGTGATCTGCTCCTGGCCAAGATTGCGGAGACACTGCTCAGCCAGGAAGACGAACGCCTGGCCAACAGATTACACCGTTACCTCCAGGCCAATTTCCCTGATTCCGAGGGGGATTTTATCAGCACGCTGCGCAAGGCCGAACATATCGAGGCCAGGAGCCCGGAGGAACAGGATCGCGCTGCTTCTCTCTACCATGAACTGTCTCGAAAGCAGCTTCCCTCTCCCCTGCATGTCCTCGTGAAATTCAAGCTGGCTCGTTGGGAGGCCAAGCATGGTAATCACCGTGAAAGCCTCGCTATCATCGATGAAATGCTCCAAACAACTCTGGAAGCCCCCACATACGAACAATTTGCTTCACTTCGCACAACGGTCGTAGAGGAATTGCTCAAGCGCTCCTTCAATGAAAAAAAGTACGAAGAAGTGGTTCATCTCTACCAGGAGAATGTTCCAGTGTTCAAAAACCACCGTGCAACGGAGATCTTTGGCATAGTGGGTGAAAGCTATGAAGAACTGCAGCTCTATCCCCAGGCGGTAGCCTCCTATGAGGCTGCCCTGGACTCTTTGGGGGAGGGGGGAGGAAGGTATTTCCTGCATATAGCCCGCTGCAGTTACCGCATGGGGGACCTGGAAAAAGCTGCGCAATGCTGCAGAAAGGTCCGCGTGCATGAGCTTGAGAGTCAAAAAAATGAACTGTCGGCCAGGATCTACTTTGCCCAGGGCAACTACCCTGAAGCACTTCGCCAGCTGGGACTTGTTCTTCCGGGAGGGCGTGAGCCTGCCTTCCGTGACTTTGAATGGGTGAACATGTATGCAGAGTGCTATCTGAACACCGGCAGGCATGCGGACGCTCTCCAATGGGTTCAAAAGGGACTGGCTTTGCTGAAGGAAGAGAGCCCGGAAAAGCGTCTTCAGCTGCTCCTCGTCAAGGGCAGGTGCCACCAGAAACTGAGCCAGTCCGTGGAAGCCATAAAATGTTTTGAGGAGGCATTGGGTTTGGTCCAGGGCGAGGATTTGAAAGAACAGTTAAACTACGAGTTATCCAACCTATATCTCCAAACGGGAGAGAAGGAGAAAGCTGTTCAGAAGCTTTCTCAGATCTTGGGTTCGTCAAATCCCTTTTGGCAAGCTGCAGCTCAGCAGCAGATCGATTACTTACAGCTCAAGGAAAAAGGTCTTCAGCTTTTTTAGGGTCGCCAGTACCGTTGCCGTTATAGAAGGACGGATGGAGGCGAACTGCAGGGGAGAGTCGTAATGGTGGTGCTGATCGTCGAACGTGATACCAGGGAATCTCAGATGTTGGCCAAATGGGTGAAGGACCATGGGCACCGTCCCGTCATGGCCGATGGGGTCGGCGATGCGTTGCAGATGGTGGAAAAAGACCAGCCTGACCTCATTTTCCTGAACCTTACCGGCTCGGCTTCCGAAGGTTTGAGACTCTTGGAGGCGACCCCCGTGCGGCGCCAGAATATCCCGGTGATTGTCATGGCTCACAAAGGCAAGCTGGAAGACGCCGTCCTCTACATGAAGGGCGGGGCACATGATTTCTGGGTGAAGCCGGTTTCCCGGGATCGATTGACCAAGACGCTGGAATGGTTGGAGGCCAAAGTTCCTTCGCGGGACCCCGACAGGCATGCGGGGAGCACGGCGCTGCTGACTCAGAGTGCTGCCATGGTGCATCTCAAGACCATTGCCAAACGGGTGGCCCTGAGCAAAGCGGCCGTCTTCATCCAGGGAGAGAGCGGCACGGGGAAGGAGCTTTTTGCCAGGTACATTCACAGCAAAAGTGATCGCTTCAACAAGGCTTTCATTGCCGTGAATTGTGCGGCCCTTCCCGAAAATCTCCTGGAGAGCGAGCTGTTCGGCTATGAGAAGGGAGCTTTCACCGGTGCCACCAAGGGCAAGGAGGGTAAATTCGAGCTCGCCCATCAGGGCACTCTGCTTCTGGATGAAATCAGCAGCAT
>DAIQOB010000057.1:0-10229 GCA_036788075.1 Syntrophobacteraceae bacterium | reverse complement strand
CGAGTGCGCCAAAACTCTCCATTGAAAGAATGTCCCAAAGCCGATCATTGCCTGCCGTCCACACGATCCAGTTGTTGCGTCCTTTGGCCGCAGCCTTAACGGAGTCCTCGGGAGAGATGCCGGGCACAAAGGGATCAAGAGTGGCGGCTAAGGCTTTTGGATTCTTGGTGACGCCGTAATCCATATCACGAAAGTAATCCTCATCAGCTCCCGCCAGACTTTGCGGGTCTCTGCCGGCCTGCATTGCCTCATCCTTGACAGTTCCCGGCCTGGGCTTCTCCTCTTTCGCGCAGCCGCTTACGAACAGACACAGAATCAGTGCAAAGCCCCACAAGAACCAAGACAGCTTTTTCATCGCACACTCCTTTCTCCTGTTGGTTTCTGGAAATTTCGACTTCCCGGCATCCCCCGTGGTTTTGGATGGGAATGACACCATGATTTATGGTGGGTGTTTACAGACCTGGCCGTATACTCTGGAGTTAACGCCAAGGGGAAAAGACAGGAGCTTCCATCAGTCTCTCAT
Organism: Syntrophobacteraceae bacterium; assembly: GCA_036788075.1. Lineage (GTDB taxonomy): Bacteria > Desulfobacterota > Syntrophobacteria > Syntrophobacterales > Syntrophobacteraceae > Desulforhabdus. The sequence goes on along the minus strand of DAIQOB010000057.1, from coordinate 9,706 downwards.
TTCCGGACGCTCACCTTGGCAGGAATGAGAATCTTGGGATTCAGCATCGAGTTTTGAGACAGTTTCCTGGTCTGGTGGAATGGTTCTCAGCGATGAACGTGGAAATTCCGGTAGTGTGGATTGATTTCAGACACCAGGTGCAGGTCTCGGTTGCCCTCTTCTGTCCTTCCTGCAGACAGGTGAATCATTCCGGCCCTGTAAAACAGGTGTGAGTCCTTCACTCCGGATGCGAGCGCCTTGTGGATCGTCTCGAGTGCCTCCGAGTACTGTTCGGCCCGATACAACGCCCAGGCCAAGGCAGCCTGGGTCGAGAAATTCTCACGCAAATCCAAATCCTTGCGGGCCCATTGCAGAGCTTCTGCTCCATTTTTTATGACATCCGCATAAAAGTCCACAAGATGGTGATAATAATGCACCTCCCCACGCCGCACCGAATCCAGATAACCGGTCAGAGCCTCTTCAAACCATGGGCGTGCCTCCGCGGGCTGCCCCATAAACAGGTAGAGCTCACCAAGCGCCTGTTGAAACTCCGGCCTTGGCAGGCGCTCGATGACTTTTTTGTAAAGTGCGACCGCCTCTTCAAACTGACCCTGTGCGCCCAGGAGCTCGGCCATGTGCTCGTCGATCAGCCAATAGCCCGAGTATGCTCGCCCGCTCCGCTCGTAATGCACCCGTGCCTCGTCGTAGCGTCCATGCACCAGATGCAGTAATCCTCTTTGGATCTCCACCCAGGCAAACTGCTGCATCTCTTTCGCCGTAAGCTCGTCCTCAGCCTCGATATACAACTGTTCTGCCGCAGCAGCATCGCCCATCTTTGCTTTGAGATATGCAAACCGGGCCAGATTATCCCACGTTCGATTCTGCTGGACGACACGTTCGCATGCCTTCAACGCCCCCTCGTAGCGCCCTTCTTGAAAATCGAGGTCCACCATCAATGCTTTCCCCTGAACACTGTCCTGGAGACCGGGGCTCATTTCCAGGTCTCTTCTCGCCCGGGCAACCCTATGAAGCTTAAGATCGAGATTGGCTCTAAGGAAATAAAGCTCCGGCAACGGCCCCAAATGCTCGATGGCGCAGAGGATAGCAGCGTCTACGGCATCGAACTCGGCGAGGTTCCCTCCGAGGGATGCACGTTGAAATAGTAGATAGACAAACTTCACCGCTTTTTGTCTGTCGACGGGGGCGCTCAGTGCATTGCCTTCCAGTGCGGCAATCTCTCCTTGAATCCGATCCCGTTCGATCTCAAAATCAGTCCGTTTCTCCATCCCTTCCTCCGTAGGTCCAGTCCGCTCGATAGGCGGGCGTGCGAAAGCAGATGACAGCGGGAATGGACGGCGACTCCAGGTGGTTGAAAATGAAACCGCCGTCCGAGAGAGTATTCATTGCCGCATGTGCTCAGTCAGCAGGGAACACATGTGAATGTGAGCAACCTGCGGCTACCAGGGATCTCCCAGGTAAGGGAAATGATCCAGGAACTCCTTGTCATTCCTCAGAGGATTGGGCGACGTCTTCGGCTCAATGGGCGCCGCATTCCACAGGGACTGATCGCTCAACAATTCGACATGGTATTTCTTGCCGTTGAGCTCAGCTTCCATATCGAGAAACATCGAGAGAAATCGAGTGGCGACCTGATCTTCAAGGCGCCGCCCAAAGGGCCACGTGCCCGTCGTATCCATGTCGATAGCACAGACATTCGGAATGAAAATCTCGAAAGGACGCCTGCGGGGAATGTTCAAACCTTTCTTGTTCCACGTGTCGTCGGGCATATTCAGCTCCTGGAAGAGCGTTTTCTTGACTCGCGGGAACGCTTCCGCCACGAGGGAATAGGTCTTGTGAACCGAAACCGGCGAATTGTCGTGGTCGAATGAGGTCTGAAGACCCAAAGCACTGATGGAAGGACCGAAACCCCAGCCAAGGTGCGCCAAACGTTTGATGAAGTGTGGCGCGAGCCAAAAGTTATTGGCTCCCAGCTGCCGGTTGTCCTCCCGTTCACTCAAAGCCGCATCCGCAAAGGGCTGCCCATCCGTATCGACGAGTTTGTATCGCTTCAGTTCGTCGTCCAGCTTGATGGTGTCGAGCAGCACACGCGGATGTTCGAGCCAGAAGGGGTGATCCGGGATCGTCTCGATCTTGTGAGCGGCCTTCAGAACCCAACTTTCGCCCCAGGTGTTGACAATTCTGTCTTCCATGGGGGACTGAGTGATGAAGCTCAGCGGAATTTCAAGAATGATCGCGTTCACATTCTTACCCGCCTGGCAATCCCTCCCGCTGTAGACAAAACGAAAATTTCCGTTCTCATCTTTGCGGAACTTGTTGCCGTTCCAGGACAGAGGCCCCGGTGGGAGATCCTTCTTGAAGCCATACCCCCAATCCGGAATGTTGGGATCCGCATTGAAAAGATCGTTGCCCTCCAGTTCAATAAGGGTTTTGGGAATGGGGAGCTCTCGCATCCCGTTCATCGTCAGAGGGACATGATAAAATTGGGGTGCGTAGTTGATAGAACGGAAAAATCCGGTCAAATCGTTGAAGAACGCATCATCGCGACCACCGATGAATGCTTTGATGGTCTGGCCGTTGGGCGAATCAATAGCCAACACCTTGTTGGTATCGATGACTGTCGAAAAGTTACCTCCTGGAAAGTTGATGAATTTAACCGTGGCTCGATGCGCCTCATCGACCGTAACCCGGATTTCCGCGGGTTTCAGCGGTCCGAGGTACTTGTCCTTGAGCGTGTCGAAATACTTGAGCAAGGCTTTCAGGGTGCGTTCATCTTTCGGGGGCCGCGCGACTCTCGGCTCGGCATGCATCTGGATTCTGTAAAGCATGTCCGTGTCAAAAACGCCGGTTTCCGGTACCGATGCAAAGGTCAGAGCAATCACGACCTTTTCCCCGTCAGCTGTATCGTCACTGGGGAATCCGAACAGGTCATAGAGGTCCGCTGCACTGACATCAATGTCGGAAAAGATCGAATTTACGGCATTGGGATCATTATGGTCAGCCATGTTGTGTCCTCCTTGATTCCGCCTTCTTCGTAAAAGTTCCATGCTGCTCTTGCGAACAGCGGGATAAACTGCGCAGAGGTTACAGTTACCTATCGTTCACACTGTTAGGTGAATGATAATCACCGAATAAGGTGGTGAGGAAGTAGACTATCGTGTCTTCCGGGGAAAAGAGCAGAAGCCGTGCCATCTGAAAAAACAAAATGGTGATATCACTATAGACGTTATGATTACAAATAGTTAAAGAGTATTGAGCCATCTGGAGGAAGGCACTTGAAGACGTTTTTTGCTGGAAGATTTGATAATATTGTCAAACGCAGGTTTCAAAATACACTTAGTTTCATTTTTTTATTAATATTTCAATAGCTTAATCTCACAGTTCAGTTTAACAATAATCTCAAGGCATTCTCATCAGAGCATCTCGAAGCCAGGATTTAGCAATATTCATCGTCTGTCTTCAAGTTCGCTGGTCAGTGCTTTTCTCGTTGCCATCCATCGTTTTGATGTTAACATTTCGAAGCATCTAAACTGCGCGGAAGGAGTGCGACAATCGATTTATGACACAGGAATCTGAGAATGTATTTCATCTGACTTTCGACGACAAGGAAATCATCCTGGTGGGAACGGCTCATGTCTCCCGGGAGAGTGTCGACCTCGTCAGGAACGTCATCGAGGCGGAAAGACCGGACACGGTATGCGTCGAGCTCTGCCCCTCCCGCTACCAATCCATCATTGACGCCAACCAGTGGAAAAACACGAACATTCTGAAAGTCATCAAAGAAAAGAAGGCGTTTCTGCTCCTGGCGAACCTCATGCTTGCCTCCTTCCAGAGAAGGATCGGGGAGAAATTCGGCGTGAAGCCCGGGGCGGAAATGGTGCAGGCCCTGCAGTCGGCCGAGTCCGTGGGCGCCCGCATTCATCTGGCGGACCGCGACGTGCGCACAACCCTGTCCCGCACCTGGCGCCTCATGAAGTTCAAGTCCAAGGTGAAGGTGCTCGCCGAGCTCCTGACCTCTCTCGGCGAACTGGAGGAAATCAAGGAAGAGGACATCGAGAGCATGAAAAACAAGGATGTCCTTGAATCCCTCCTGTCGGAGGTCGGGGAAAAACTTCCCGAGATCAGGAACATCCTCATCGACGAAAGAGATCAATACCTCGCCCACAAGATTCGCACGGCTCCGGGTGAAAAAATTGTGGCCGTCGTGGGGGCCGGTCATGTCCCGGGGATTCAAAAATACTGGCAAACTCCCGTCGACCTTGCCGCCCTCGAAGAGGTGCCTCCTCCGGGCAAACTTGCAGGCCTCCTGCAATGGAGCTTCCCCCTGCTCATTGTGGGCCTCATCGCTTCAGCGTTTTTTACGGCAGGAGCAGCGACGGGAAAAGATGTCATCAAGTGGTGGGTTTTGGCCAATTCAGGCTTCGCAGGACTCGGAGCCGCCATGGCACTGGGGCATCCCATGACCATCCTCTCGGCAGTCGTTGCGGCGCCCTTCGCCACCCTCAACCCCCTCATCGCTGCGGGCTGGATATCCGGGCTGGTGGAGGCGTTTGTAAGGGAACCCAAAGTCAAGGATTTCGAGGATCTGGCTCAGGACATCTCGTCCTGGAAGGGATTCTGGAGAAACAAGATCACGAGGATCCTGCTGGTGGTGGTTCTGACCAACCTCGGAGCCGTTACGGGCAATTTTATCGCCATTCCCGTCATATTGAAGCTCGTCGGCTGAACGTTCCACATCCCTCAGGAGTGTCAGACAGGAGGCCATCAATACAAGCGGGAAACCATGTGGCGGGGGGTCACGGGACATTGTAGATCCACCGTCGCGGTCGAGTCTGTTGTCGTCGATTCGATGACGACGGCTTCACCCACCCGCAGCCCGTCCTTGTCCAGAACGTTCAGGCGGGATCCCGGTTCCACGCCGTGCTGTGTTCCAAGGGAGAAGGAAATCTCCCATGCCGAGGCTCCCCGAGCCACGTAGTAGATGTCCGCCATCCCTATTTCCCTCATGAGGCGTTCCCGACGCTGGGAGAGAAGAAAGACAAGGAAAAAGGAGAGCAGCGCCAAGGGGAAAAAGCAGGTGAAGACCAGCCAGGGAGAAACATTCAAGGTGCGCTGGATGAAGGACTTGGCATCCCGGCGCATGCTTTCCGCATCCGGGTATACCCGCACGAGCAGAAGCGTGGAGGCTTTGGGGGATGGATCGTTGCGAGGATGCACCGCAACGAGGTATTCTCCCTTTTCCTGCTCGGGACTCACCGTGAGCAGACCCCGCCACATCTTTCCCCCCAGCCAGAAGCCAGAGTGAATGACTTCGAAGGTGACACCGATGCCGTCCGAAGGGCTTTTGTAGGTCAGTTGAGCGAGATCTGTGACGTCTTCCTTCAGGTACCCATTGACCGCCACGGACTCCCCGCCCAGAAGCCTGAAAAGGTTGGCGGGCTCTCTGAAGCCTACGACAAGTCCGTCCACGACAGCCAGGAGAAAGACAATGCAGCACAGAGCGCCGCATTTCCCGAGTCCATTTCTCAGCCGATTGACCTGATCCAGAGTTAAAGTTCCCATTCGAGCTTCTTGAAGCGCAGGCGCTTGACGCCGACCTTGGCGAGGACCAGAGTGGGGATGAGCATGGAGAAGAAATACTTCATGAACAACGGAGTGAAGCGGTCAGGGTTCTGATTGGCAAAATACATGCTGACACAAAGCTCGACGATGAGTGCTATATCCACCAGGGCGATGACTATTTTCTGCGAAAAATTCATGGCTGCGCCCAATCCCTTCAGTTGAGTATATCTTTACCCACCGAACTGCTGCACGAGAAGAAGAGAACCCCTCCCGGTCAGGAGGCCCGGACACAATGGCATTGACTCAACGTCACCCTGGTGAAAACCGGGGTCCAGTAAGTCCCCATTTCCCTGGATTCCGGCTTTCGCCGGAATGACGAAAGATGGTTAAGTCAACGGCATTGGGGCCCGGACACTCCCCGGAAACGATTCTCTTCTCTAAAACCGCCAGTTTCAACTACTTTTTGAAGATATCCGTCTTGGAGATGTTCATAAACCTTCTGGCCTTGCCCGCTTCCTTGTAGTAGATGCGGACTTCATCCCCGGCATCCCAGGTGGAATCGGGCAGGTTGAAGTATTCCTCGGGCAGCGAGAATGTCACGAGGATTTTCTGCCTGCCGGAGTAAATGCTGATGGTTTTCTTGTCCCGGTCCACGGCAGGAAACTTCTTGTCCTTGACCAGCGGATCCGACTTATCCACACCATCTTTTTCTTCGATGAGGGTGTAATTGATGTTCTTGAGATTTCCCGTGCTCGGATCGAAGATCACGATCTGCCGGTTTTTGGTGTCAAGCTTCATGCGCTGCCCGGCCTTGGGCTCCGCTCCCGTGTCCATGGGGTCGGTAGGCAGGGTGTAGGTCACCGGGGGCAGCTGGCTGTAATCCGGATTCTGAGGATCGGCCGTATTATCGTGGATCAGGGTCACCATCTTCTTATCTTTGTCGAATTTAATCACCCTGCCCTGTTCTACCTTGCCATAGTCGCTGCAACCGACACCGAGCACCAGAGGGAATACCAAGAGCAGGCAAAAAACCAAATTCCGCTTGTTGAACATAACCATCTCCCTGTCCATATGAGTGCAAGAGATTTACTGAGGGTGCTTTCTCCCCGGTGGGGTCGGCAGTTTTTACCGGGGCCTCTCTCTGGAGGACCGCCTCCCCCCCGGGGATTTCGAAAGCACGTCGCTTCATTCAGAAGAGCTGTCGGATCGAATCGGACATCTCCATCAAGCAGGCTGTTTCGCCAGGCCCGCTTTCTTGGCGGCAACCTCCGCCTTGGCGCCCTGGAGCATCTTCACGAAGATGTAGGTGGAAAGGGCGGTGACCACACCCAGGACCAGGACGGTAGAGAGGTTATCGCTAAGCGCCTTGTTCATATTGGTGTATTGGGGGAGCAGCTTCAGAACGATGGACAGAGCGCAGCCGATGACGGCGATACCGAAAGCGATACGGATGCCGTAGCCCTTGATGTACTTGGTGGCAACCGTACCCACCTGGGCTCCGATGGAGGCACCCACCAGCATGATGATGGCCGCGACCAACTCCGTACGACCCTTGTAGGTATAGGTGGCTGCACCGTAAAGACCGGAGATCATCACCTCGAAGAGGTCGGTTCCAACAGCAACGTGGGTGGGGCATCCGAGGATGTAGATGAGGGCAGGCATACGGATCAAGCCGCCGCCGATTCCCAGGATACCTGCCAGCCAGCCCGTGAGGAAGCTCACGCCGATGGGAAGCCACGCGGAGCAGTAAATGCCTGCAACATTGAGATGGATCATGGGAGGGATCTTGATCTTATGGAAGGTCTTGTGCCATTCCACGCCGGTGGAGAGGGGATCCACTTCGCGGCCGGCAGCCAAGGCTTCCCTGTCTTTCTTCCTCTTTTTAGCGACATCGTTGAAAACCATCCAGGCGATGAAGGCCAGGAGAACCAGGTAAAGGAGGCGAACGACCTTTTCAACGCTCCCAATACGTTCGAGCCACATGACCATCTGGGCGCCGACTTCGAAGCCGATGATGGTGCCCACCAGCATGATCATGCCCAGCTTGTAGTCCACGTTCCCGAACTTTCCATGCCGCATGGTGGAAATGAGGGATTTTCCAGCCATGTGGGCGATGTCCGTCCCGATGGCGAAGGCCATGGGGAAGCCCAGGATGTTGAGGCCGGGGGTCACCATCCAGGCGCCGCCCATTCCAAAGAAGCCACCGATAATGCCGACGCCGATTCCCAGGATGATCAAACCGGGCCAGAATATTTTCACTCCCGCGATGGGCATAAGAATATACAACCAATCCATGAGATTACCTCCTGTTTCCATGAGAAGAATGCTCTGTCGAGCGATCTATTAGTGCTCCGAAAGCTCACGATGCTTGAGATCGATCCCGATGTGGCTCATGACGAGATCTGCCAGGACCCCAAAGAGCAGTCCAATGGTAGGGATGAGCACGACCGTCAGGATGGTGAACTCCAAATGACTTTCGTTGTACATGTTGGCCCACCAGGCCATGATGCCGGTCAGCTTGCGCGTGTCGGCCACGATGACCAGGGGTGCGACATCGCCGCCCCCTGCCGCCAGCACGAGCTTCGGCGCCAGCACGAATGCCATGGTGACCAGTCCCAGGAATTTTACCCATAGTTTTTTCATTGTCTTCGACCTCCGTTTCGAGTCTACCCAACTTACACCACCAACCTTTTTCCTATACCCGCCTGTTATAAAAACACCAGCCGCTAAACTGGATGATTGAATCCGCCGCATCCAATGCTCATGTGAAGCATTAAGCAATGGCTGTGCCACGCAATGAAAAAACTAAATAATATATAGATATCGAATATTTAAATCAGATAATGAGAAGACTTCAGCGGAATGCTGGAGAAGAAGTGAAACTTTTGGGTGACAGGGGTGTCATCTGAAAGCGTACAAACTCACAAGACTCGGGCGGGGACCTGCAGGGTGAATTCGTCGATTTTCTTTCGGAAGGCATCGATTTTAATGGGTTTGATGATGTAGCCGTGAGCCCCCAGGCTCAAAGCGCGCGTCACCAGCTCCTTCTGGTGGAGATAGGCGTCGATCACCAGGATGAGTCTCGGGTAGAGGGATTTGATTTTCCTCAACAGCTTGAAGTCTTCCGCGCCCGCCGTTCCCAGGTCCAGCAGGAGCAGATCGAAAGCGATATCTTTCAGAAGATCCACGACCTCTTCCTGCCGTGACGTGAGGTAGCACTTGCAGTCCCGCCGGGATTCCAGAGCGCGCGCAAAGAGCTCTCCGATGTCTCGTTCGGGATCCAGTATCAAAATGTTCTTTCGATGGATTTCATTCACGGTCTTCAAGCTTCCTGGTGAGCACCCGTTGAGATTTCCAGGCTGCGGCCCGAAAAGCGGGCAAAAGCCGAATGCTGAAGGTGGGAGCGTTGGAAAACGGCCCTGGATTTCAGAAGGGTTATGATACAAAAATCATACCAGCGATTAGACCGTAGAGTAGAGCGGCTCGGAATCCTCCGGCGGAAGCTCTCGAGGGGATGCTTCATGCACGGGCAGTACGATGCGAAACGTTGTGCCGTGGCGGCCGGAGCTGCTCTCCCGGGCATCGCTCTCGCACTCGATGGTGCCGCCGTACTTGGAAATGATGCCGTAGCTCACAGAAAGCCCGAGGCCCGTCCCCTCCCCCACCTTCTTGGTGGTGAAGAAGGGGTCGAAGATCTTTTGAAGGAATTCCTTCTTGATGCCGTCCCCCGTATCGGCCACGACGGTCTCCACCCATCCCGGTTTCGCGGCCGGCCGCGTGGTGACACTCAGAGTGCCCTCGCCATGCATGGCATGAACGGCATTGCTGATGAGATTCAACAGCACCTGCTGCAGGCCCCGCGAGTCCCCCCTGACCTGGGGGAGGTTTTCACTGAGATCCGTCAGGAGCTTGATGTTGTTCATGTCGAGGGTATGTTTCACGACGGAAAGGATCGCATCCACATTTTCGTTGATATCACAGTGCTCCTCAGATTCTTCGCTGATGCGGGCAAAGCTGAGCAGGCGCTCCACGATGCTCTTGCAGTGGAGGCCGTGCCGTTCGATGGTCTTGAGATCGTTGTATTCCATGGTACCGGGCTCGATTCTTTCCAGCAGAAGGTCACAAAAACCCAGGATAATACCCAGGG
>DAIQOB010000056.1:0-10377 GCA_036788075.1 Syntrophobacteraceae bacterium | reverse complement strand
GGACGGTGTGGCGGGTCGCTTCTCCGGAACAGGGATTCGCCATCCTTCGAGAGGATCTTTTTCCAAATGGAGGGTCGGTTTGTAGAGTTCGATCTCCACAGGCACGGTATAAGGCCATCGCGTGGAGAGACGGTACTTGATGAAAGCACGGGCACAATGAAGTACTTCCTTCCCCGATGCCACTACATGGAGATCCGTCAGGAGGAAGGGGAAAAATGGCCACATTCGGTAGGAGGCCATATGGAGCGAGTAGCCGGTGTGCCGTTCCACCTGGCCGGCAATGCGGGTAATCCCCTTTTTCTGGATGAAGGGAAGATGCAGCGCCGTCATCACCGCCAGGGCTGGCAGAAGGAGAGCCAGAGTCATCGCGATGAGGACGCGAACAGTTCGACGACCGCTGCCGTCCTCGGGTGTGGCCATTCGATTTTCATTTTCATTCAACAAAGGAGAGCTCCTCATCCCGGGGTTGAAGGCGAACTGGAAGAATGCCTGCTTCGGCCGGTTGAGCTGTCTAACAGCATTATGAAAAAAAAAGGATGACTAATCAACCGACAATCGGGTGGCGCAGACATCCCATCTGCACCCACATAGTAGTCGATTTCGATGCAGTGGGCCTTTCATTCGATGATGCGCTCCGGTTTCTCGTGGGTTGCTTTGGTTGACGTTCTTGACCAGAGGGTGCTTGTTGAGTATACAGGAAAGGCAATCCTGAACCCCCAGTCAAGGTGTTTCCATGATCGAATTTCAAGGGGTGCACAAGTGGTTTAAGGCATATCATGTCCTGAATGATATCAACCTCCATGTCCGGCGCGGCGAGGTGGTGGTGGTGTGCGGCCCTTCCGGCTCCGGAAAATCGACTCTCATCCGCACCATTAATCAGCTGGAGCCCATTGACCGCGGCAGGCTCATCGTCGACGGGATGGATCTTTCGGATCCCAGGATGGACATCAACAAACTGCGAGCCGAGGTGGGCTTTGTCTTCCAGCAGTTCAACCTTTACCCTCATCTTGACGTTCTGAGCAACATCACTCTGGCTCCCATTAAAATCAGGAAAATCAGCAAGAAGGAAGCGGAGGATCAGGCCATGGCGCTGCTGGAGCGTGTAGGCCTGGCGGAGAAGCGAAAGGTTTACCCGTCTCAGCTTTCCGGCGGCCAGCAGCAGCGGGTGGCCATTGCACGTTCCCTGGCCATGAAGCCCAAGATCATGCTCTTCGATGAGCCCACATCAGCCCTGGACCCGGAAATGATCGGCGAGGTTCTCAGGGTCATGAAGGACCTGGCCGTGGAGGGAATGACCATGGTCGTGGTAACCCATGAAATGGGATTTGCACGGGAAGTCTCTCACTGGGTGGTGTTCCTCGATGACGGGGTCATATTGGAAGAGGCGGATCCCGATGCGTTTTTCGTCCATCCCAAGCACGAGAGAACCCAGCAGTTCCTGAAGCAGGTTTTGTCGCCGATGCATTGAATCCATCGGAGGAGCTCACTCATGCCGGAGCTTTTCTTCCAGGCGCCGTGTCAGGTAGGATAAAGGATAGGTGATGAAAAGATAGAGTACCGCCAGGGGCAGGTAAGCCTCGAAGGTTTTATAGGTCGTTGCATTGATGATCTCTGAAGCCTTGGTGAGTTCTCTGACGGAAATGACCGAGAGCAGAGACGAATCCTTGACGACGGACACGAACTGGCCCGTGACGGGAGGAATGATGCGCCGCAGGGCCTGGGGAAAAACAATATAGCGCATGGTCTGCCAATGGTTCAGCCCCGTGGACTTGGCTGCTTCCAACTGGCCCTTGTCGATGGATTCAATTCCCGCCCGGACCATCTCCGTGATGTACGCGCCCGAAAAGAAGGCCAGGGTGATCATCCCGATGATGAGGGGATTGTCGAAATGCACGACAGTGGCCACGCAGAAATAGAAGATGTAAATCTGCACGAGGAGAGGAGTTCCCCTGAAGAGCTCCACATAAAGCGTGACGACTTCCCGGGCGATAATGTTCCGGGAAACTTTCGCCAATCCCCCGACGATCCCCAGCATGAGCCCCAGTGAAGTGGCCCCGATGGAAATGGCGACGGTGTGGTAAAAGCCCTGGATGAAGAGGGACCTGTATTCCCAGGGAACGCGCCAGTTCCACGGATAGTCGATTTGAAGAAAAAGAAAAACGAGGCCTGCCGCCGCTCCGAGGACGGCAAGCACTCTTACTGTAACCCTGTATTCCCTCTCCATGTCAAAAGGTCATGGAGCCTGTTTGAGAAGATCGCTGAAATATTTCTTGTAGAGCTCGTCGTAGCGCCCGTCCTTTTTGATGACTTCCAGGTACATGTTGAGCCAGTTCAGGAAATCGAAGTCCCCTTTGCGCAGAGCGATAGCGAAGGGCTCATAGGTGAAGGGCTTTAAAATGGCCCGAGTGCTCCCTGGATTTTCCTTGTGGTGCTTGCTGATGGACAACTGGTCGTAGAGGAAGGCATCCGCACGTCCCGTCACGACTTCCCGCACACAGGCCGTTTCGTCCTTGTAGCGGTTGATTTGAGCCTTGGAAAGCATCTGAGTGGCAATGATATCGCCCGTGGTGCCGAGCTTGACGGCGATGACACGCCCCTCCGCATTGAGCTCCTTCACGTCTTTGACATCCGGTGCCTTTTTTTGGCTGAGCAACAGGCACAGGCCCGTCTCGAAGTAGGGATCGGTGAAGGTCACCGTCTTTGCACGGGTAAGAGTCCGCGTCATACCCGAGATGATCATGTCCACCTTACCCCCCTGAAGGGCCGGGATGAGTCCGTTGAACTCCATGTCCTTGATTTCTATTTCCACTCCCAATTCTTTGGCTGCAAGTTTGGCGATATCCACGTCGAATCCTACCGGCTCGCCCTTTTCATTCGCATATTCAAAGGGAAAAAATTCAACTTCCATGCCCACAATCAGCTTGTTCCGCTTGATGATTTCATTGAGCGCACTCGCTTCGAAGATTTCGAAAGTGGTCACTGCGTGAGAAAATCCGGGGATAGCGCTCAAAACAAGGGCCAGCGAAAAAACGATCAAGATGGTTCGCCGCATTCGTCCGCTCCTTTCCTGCTTATGAAGTTTTACAGATGTTACAACCGCAATGCACCGGCCTTCTCACCCGTGGATTGCGACGCCTTGAGAGCGGTCGCGGGACAGGCTGCCGTTCAGTGACGACCGAGCATGCATTGCAAGGTGCGCAAATGGATACCAATTGAAAAGCCGACTGCAGGGAGTATCGATCAATCTCTCTTACATGGCTTGCCATGATACCAGAAGGTATCCTTTTACAAAACCTAAATTGATCGATTCCTTGGACGTGCCCCGCATTTTATTCTTCAATCGCAGGCAGGAGATTGCCCGACGGGACCCGTCAGGCCGGCACGAAGTAGATGTCCGTCGGCTTAAACTGACTGTTGCGCAGGTAGCGTGCCTTGACCCGCATGCCGATCCAATCGAGGCCGGCTTCATCCGGGTCCACTCCCATGAGCCTGGCCAGGAAAAGAGTATCCGCCCCCTGGAATTCTACCAGGATGAGGACGAAAGGGGTTTCGGGCAGAAAGGCCTCACTGCCGAAATGGCATACGGTGAAGGCGTGCACGATGCCCTCCTCGGGGAGGGGCACCCACTCCGTCTCATTCCCCGTCACCATGTCGTGGCCGCGAGGCGTCGCATAGGTCGTTCCCGTTTCCGGATCCCGGCATCCCAGGAGGACCCGGTTGGCCAGCCCCGCAAAGAACGGACTGTCCTGCCCGTAGCTGTGCAGATACTGGATGCGGTATTCCTGTTCCACCAGGAGGGGGGTCATTTCCTTCAGGCTTGCGAGGCTCTCGGGAGTCAGGCGGCGTGGAAAGGGAACATTGTGAACAACCGTCCCGCCGAGGGTTTCCGGTCGTGATTCCGGCAGTTTGCTCATGCTGCACTCCTCTTTTCTCCAGGCTCTCCTTCGGCTTCCAGGACAGATACGGTGATGTAAGTTCCCGTGCCGGCATGGCTGTGAATGACACCTTTGCGGGCATTCCGGACCTGCAGGGTTGCATCGCCGAAATGCGCTCCGATGGTCTGCTGCAGTTGCCACACGGCGAAAACGGCCTGCATCAGCCCGGTGGCTCCCACAGGGTGGCCGCACGCGATGAGCCCCCCGGAGGGATTCACGGGACACACCGGTTCTGCAGGCAACGAGAGGCCGTAATCGATTCCAGGCATGAACGCCTTGCCGCTCTCGGCAAACTGTCCCCCTTCCCCGTAGCGGCAGAGCCCCAGGTCTTCGTACGTCTGGATTTCAGACGAGGTGTACGCGTCGTGCAACTCGATGAAATCCAGTTCCTCCACGGGATCGAAAATCCCCGCCTGCTTGAAGGCCATATTGCCCGCCATGCGACCGCCCCGAAAGCTGTGAACACCGGGATAGCGAACCCCGCGATCCCACAGATCCCTGTAATACGCCCGTGTCTCCTGTGAATTCTTCTCCTTCTCCGTGGCATAAAGGTTCACGAACGTGTCATAATCCACGTGGGGCCGATCGGCCATGCGCATGCAGTCAGTGCCTCGCCCTATGCCGGTTATTTTCACGAGAGGCCGGGGAATACGGGCACCCGCTGCTTCCAGCCTTCTCAATCCCTCCTCGGAAACGAGAATGGACGCTGCGGCCCCATCCGTCATAGTACAGATGTCGAGGCGTGTGAGGGGCCAGGAAACCATGGGGGACTTCCGCACATCGGCGATGGAATAGCGCGCCCGCTTCTGGGCGAAGGGATTGTGATAGGCGTTGCAGTGATTTTTGACGGAGACATGAGCCATTTGCTCCGCCGTGGTGCCGAAGGTCTTCATGTGACGGCTCACCATCATCGCATAGTAGCCCGTGTAAAATCCCCCCACCGGATAGTCGAAGCTCACATCCGAGGCCAGTGCGATGAATTCGTTTCCTTTCCAGGTTTCCACGTGGCTCATGAGCTCAAAACCGAAAGCCGCGCAGACGTCCATGTGGCCGCAGGCGATGGATTTCCATGCTTCCTGGAGGCAGATGCCTCCCGTGGCGCCCCCACCTTCCACCCGGTGGCTGGGCTTGGGGCAGAGGCCCAGGTAATCCTGAACCATGCTGGCCGCTTTGAGCTGCCTTGTGAAATGATCGCTGAAGTAGCTGGCCACCGATCCATCCACCAGTTCGTTGAAACGGCGCACCTCCAGGCCCAGGTCCTGGACAGCGGCATCGTAAGCCTCTTTGACGATCGCCTGAAAGGTCTTGTCCGTTCTTGCCTTGCTGAATTTGCTGACCCCTCCGGATACGATATAGACAGTCCGTGTCACGTCCTTATCCTCCTTTCCTGGATGGGTATGAAAAAAACAAAACGCCCTTTTCTGCAGTCGGCATGCCGAGAACAAGTCCTGACGTATGGAAATTCCAGCCTCGTTTGGACCTCATGGTCTCATGAGGCTCGAATGAACAGGTTGCAGCGCAGAAATTGGATCAGAGATGGAATGGAAGCTATCATACGCGCAAAGGCGGAAAGAATCAATCCACAGGAAGAAGACAACCCGGCGCAGCAAAAGAAGCAAATGCTTCCTGTAAAAGCGGCCGTGAGAGTTTCCCGCATGTCCGGTCCCAATGTCAATGCTGTTGACTTAACCCACGTTCGTCATTCCGGCGAAAGCCAGAATCCAGGAAAATAAAGACTCTCTGGACCCCGGTTTTCACCAGGGTGACGCTAAGTCAACAGCATTGGGTCCCAATGTAGACAGGTGCATTATGAATATTATCTTAATGAAGACCTGATTTGCTTGATTCATCCGGCGCAGGCATTTATGATTCAAGTCCTGAGAGGGGCGCTCCGCGCCAGGAAATAGAACCATTGGGAAGGCGTAGAGATCGAGTTGAACGTTCAACGTAAACCACCTTATTGAAAGAGGACATAAAATGGACCGTCAGATTTATTATCAGAAAGAACGTGCCGTTGAGATTCAATCGGGCTTCGTGCAGCGGGTCTATAACTGGATGGGGCTCGGATTGGCGACTACGGCGGTTGCGTCACTGTTCACCGCCTCCAGTCCCGTCATGATGCAGCTGATTTTTGGCAATCCCCTGGTATTTTTTGGACTCATCATCGGCGAACTGGGACTGGTGATGGCTCTGAGCGCCGCTATCGGTCGTTTGAGAGCGTCAACAGCCACCATGATGTTTTTCGTCTATGCGGCACTCAACGGCGTCACCCTCTCGGCGATCTTTCTTGCCTACACTCAGGCCTCCATCGCCAACACCTTTTTCATCACGGCCGGGACTTTTGGGGCTATGAGCCTCTACGGACATGCGACCCAAAAGGACCTCACCTCGTGGAGCAGTTTTCTCACCATGGGGCTGATCGGGATCATCATCGCCTCGCTGGTGAACCTTTTTTTCCAGAGTGAGGCCATCTACTGGGTGATCACCTACGCTGGAATCCTCGTGTTCGTAGGATTGACCGCTTATGATGCGCAGCAGATCAAGGCCATGGCACTCCAGGGTTTCGGAGACGAAGAAACGGCGAAGAAGGGAGCTGTTATCGGGGCGCTTCGGCTTTATCTCGACTTCATAAACCTTTTTCTCATGCTTTTACGGCTCTTTGGGCGTCGTGAATAGCACGCGCCATCGGCAGGAGAAGTGTAAAAACCTTGTCAGGAGGGACATTGCTTTCCCCTGAATGAAGGCTATCAAGAAAGCGAGCACGGTCCCAACGATAAAGGGACCGAAAAAGGAGAACGATATGAAAAGATCATTATCCGTCGTGCCTTTGCTCTTTGCACTGGTGCTGGTGTTTTCTGCCACAGGTTTGTACGCTCAGTCATCGGGAGACAAAGGAGACAAAAAAGCGCCTGCGGCCAAGACGGCCGTGGAACAGGGTGGATATCATCATGGCCCTATGGGTGCCGGGCCCGGCAAAATGAGCGGTGAGGAGCATCGCAAGTGGATGGAAGAGCGCCGCAAAGAAATGATGGCCAAGCATGATGAAGCCGTTGCCGCCATGAAGGCAATGGATGACGCCCTGGATGCCAAAATTGCCGCCATGAAAGCCGCCAAGGGCGATGAAAAAGTAGCTGCCATGGAAGCTGTCCTGGAACTCATGACCACCCAGCGCAAGGAAATGCGGGCCAAGATGGCCGAGATGCAGCATATGGGCATGTGCTGTATGATGAGGGGTGGTGGGAAAATGATGCATGGGGGCATGAAAGGCATGGGGGACAAAGGATTTATGTGTCCCATGATGTCCAACTGCCCCATGATGGGGGAAAAGGGGCAAACCCCGCAGCCCGAAGCGGGTGCTGAAAAACCCAAGAACTAACTCGCTGCTTGCCAAGGGACTTCTCAGTCCGGAGTGACGTCTTCGATTCCCCCTCCATGGAGGGGGAATCGATCCCCTGACCGGATATTCTCCATGAGCCGAGAAAAGGTGTCTTCATGACCGAAACAAACCAGCTGCTGCCGCCCACGTCCCAGCCGGACCGCAGTGAGCCTCCCGCTGAAAACCCGGAGCATAACTGGGGCATGTTCTGTCACCTGAGTGCACTCGTGGGATTCATCTGGTTTCCCGTTTCCATCTATTTTCTTGTCCCCTTTGGCCATATCCTTGCGCCCCTGACCATCTGGCTCCTGAAAAGAAAACAATATCCCTTTGTGGATGAGCAGGGCAAGGAGGCGCTGAACTTCCAGATTTCCATGACCATTTATGCGCTGGTTTCGACGCTGGCTGCATTTGTGTTTATCGGCTTCTTTCTGCTCATGATTCTCGCCGTTGCCGACGTCGTCCTGGTCATCATCGCTGCCGGGAAGGCAAATGAAGGGAAAACGTACCGCTACCCTTACACCATCCGATTCCTCCGCTAGATATGGGATCGCCTGGAATGTTACGAGAGCACATTAGGCGGCGACAGAGCAACGCTTTCTTCTGCGGGCGGGCAGCATGAAGGAAGAGATCCTTTACCTTGGGTCTGGAGCTCTCCTGGGATTGACGGCGGGACTTTCCCCCGGACCGCTCCTCGCTCTGGTCATTTCAGAGACCCTGAAGCACAGTCTCCGGGAAGGCATCAAGGTCTCCCTCTCTCCCCTCATCACGGATCTGCCCATCGTCCTCTTCACTGTGTGGGTCCTGTCCCGACTTGCCGACCTGAAGCCTGCCCTGGGAGTCGTTTCCCTTTGCGGAGCCGTTTTTCTTTTCTACCTGGGTTACGAGAGCCTCACTACCCGGGACATCCCCCAGACAATGCAGGAACTGAAGCCTCAGTCCCTGCAAAAAGGAGTTATCACCAATTTTTTGAACCCGCATCCCTACATGTTCTGGTTTGCCGTGGGAGCCCCCATGCTCTTGAAAGCATCCCAGGTCAGCACCCTTTCCAGTCTTTTGTTCATTTCAGGGTTTTATATTTTTATCCTGGGATCGAAAATCGCCGTGGCAGCAGTCGTGGAACGGTTTCGCACCTTCCTGAGCAGTCGAATTTATGTCAACCTCTTAAGATCTCTGGGGGCAATCCTTCTGGGGTTTGGGGTGTCCTTTCTCTGGGAAGGATGGAAGCTGTTCACTTTTTCTTGACCGGACGATAGACGTGCGACCCCTTTCTATCCCGTCCTCATGATGGCAGAACGCCGCATGGCCGTCTTTTGGCGTCCATCGCCCGGTCTTCGTCAGAACAAACCGCCTTCTCACCGAATGGGATATTCCCAAAAGTATGTCGATGAGCCCGTCTCATCCGAAGACGAGCGTGCCTGCCCCCTGTAGCTGAAGGCGATGAATTGGCTCCCGGGAGGCACGGTCAGCAGTCGTCTGAAATCCATTGAATCGTCGATGGGCTGCGCACTGGAACT
This sequence comes from Syntrophobacteraceae bacterium, assembly GCA_036788075.1. Taxonomy (GTDB): domain Bacteria; phylum Desulfobacterota; class Syntrophobacteria; order Syntrophobacterales; family Syntrophobacteraceae; genus Desulforhabdus. Next base: position 1,549 of record DAIQOB010000056.1, on the reverse strand, counting down.
GATGAGTCCTCGCATCTCCAAAATCTTTCCCTGGGAATCCAAAAAGAGGACCGCTATATAAAAGTATTCGATATAAGTGAAGTTGTTCCTCAATGAAGGGGCAAAATCCACTGTGCCATTTAGGTTGAGGGTGTTCTGATTGCGTTCATAGTTGTAGGTTAGGGTCAGGTCACGTGTCTGCCAGTAAGAAACCTCTGTGCCGCTTTCCTTGAGAGGAATCCAGTTTCCCGGGGAAACCGTCCTCCCTACGACACTGAAAGAAAGGCTTTGACATCCGGCCAGCAAAGCCAAAAACGTCACTGCCAGCATTGCCGGCAAAGTTCGCAGGAGCTTGTTTCTAATGGATTGAGGCATCGGTTTCTCCTTTGATTCCCCGTTGAGACCCGCTGCCGGGTCATGGGGGGTATTGGCTCAGAGGCTGTCCAAAAATGAGTCAATCACGCTGAGCATGCACCTTATTTCGTCATTCCGGCGGTCTTTAAGCCGGAATCCAGGTTTTTCGCTGGGGTGGATTCCGGCTTAAAAACTGCCGGAATGACTAGGAAACGAATTCTTAGACAGCCTCTGAGTGATCTGCCGCCGGATGTGCTGACTCAGGAACCCGGCAATGCCGGCTGAGTAGGCCTCACCCGTCAACTCATACGCATTGTTGTGGTCGCCTTTCAAGTCGAGAAACTGTTTGGGCTCGCGCGCGGCATGGTAAAGCTCCAGACCTTGGCTGTAGGGTACAATTTCGTCATCCTTGCTGTGGGCAATCAAAACCGGAACAGTGACACGGCGGAGATATTCCAATGTATCGTAATGATAACGAGAAAGCCACCGAGCAGGAAATACGGGGTACAGATGGGCCGCCATATCGGGTATGGAAGTGAAGGTCGCCTGGAGGATGAGGGCTGCGGGATGCGTCTCCGACGCCAGCCTGGCGGCAAGGGCTCCCCCGAGGGATTCTCCAAAAAGGACGATGTCACCCGGATCGACCCCCCGCGTTTGAGTGAGATAATCCCAGGCTGACCGGGTATCGATATAAGTACCCTCTTCGGTGGGTGATCCATGGCTTTTCCCAAAGCCCCGGTAGTCGAAAATGAAAACGCTGAATTGCATGGAGTTGAGCATCTTGATGTACTGAAGCCGGTCAGAAATGTTCCCGGCGTTCCCATGGCAGAAAAGGATCACCGCCCTTTCCCGCTCAGCCGGAACGAACCATCCGAAGAGTTCCACGCCATCTGTGGACTTGAAGGTGACGGCATCGTAGGCAAGGTCGATGTTGTGAGGATTGGAAACGATCTCACGGTCAGGAAAGTAAATGAAATGGGATTGAAAAATGTAGAGGATCGCTCCCATGACGAGATAAACGCTAAAAATGGAAAGAATGGCGAAAACCATTGCCTGGCGCATGATTTTTTTGGGGTGGTGTGAGACGCTGTGTTTGACTACCTGAATGTTTTCCATGGACATGGTCACATCACATATCCAGCCTGTACGAGCCGCCGGGAGCCAGTGTGCACGCGGACCTTCATTTCCTCGGAATTTCGGTTCGAATCGACATCAG
>DAIQOB010000055.1:0-10573 GCA_036788075.1 Syntrophobacteraceae bacterium | reverse complement strand
CATGGACGTGATGATCGTGAAGCGCACGCTGCTCATGCACCTGGTGGACCAGGCCAAGACCTCACTGGCCCAGGGGAAGCCGGATGCGGCCATCCCCCTTCTGGAACAGGCCATCCAGGTGGATGTTTACAACGGCGACGCCTTTTTGGGATTGGCCAGGGCTTGGCACGCGAAGGGCTCTCCCAAAAAATCCCTGGAATTTGCCAGAAAGGCCGAAATTCTGTTTCAGAATGAACCAGGGAAGCTTAAGGAGGTCTATCGCCTGGAAGCAGAGCTGTACAAGGAGATCGGGGATCCCAAAAAGGCTGAAGTGTATCGGCAGAAAGCCGCCAGATTATAGGGGGAGAGAAGTTACGTGACTGGAGGATAATGGGCATGAAAAATCAAAATGACAATGAATTGGAAAACCGATCGGCCTCGTCCAGCAAGAGACACCGCCCATTTCTTTTGCTCATTTTCTTTTTCTCTCTCTATCTTGCTTTCCTTATCCTGAACCCGTTTCTGCACATTCTGATCTTCTCCATTGTGCTGGCCTCGCTTTTCCATCCGTTCCACCTTTACCTGGAGCGCGTGACAGGGGGAAGGAAGAACCTTGCCGCCACAACGGTTGTCCTGGTCGTCACCTTTGTCATTGCTATCCCCATGCTCTTTCTTGCTTCGGCCCTTGTGACGCAGGGGGTCGATTCCGTCAATCGCATCAACGGTTGGATTCGCGCCGGAAACCTTCAGCATTTGATTGAAGATCCCAAGGTGCTTTCCTACTACCATTGGGCTCAGGAGCACTTAGGCTTCCTGGATTTGCAGCAACTGGACATTCCGGGGAGCCTCATGCAAATCAGCAAGAACCTCGGCCAGTTCATCATTTCCAAAGGGGCGTCCCTGCTGGGGAACGCGGCGACCCTTCTGACGGATTTTTTCATCATGATGTTCATTGTCTTTTATCTCGTGCGGGATGGGGCGGACATGGTGGAGGGCATGCGATACTATTCCCCGTTACAAAAGGACCAGGAAGACAAGATCCTGCAGAGCGCCCGGATGGTTTCACGGTCTGTCCTCATGGGGAGTTTCCTGACGGCATTGTGCCAGGGAGTCGTAGGAGGGGTCGGCCTCGCCCTTGTCGGAATTCCCGGGCTATTCTGGGGAACGGTCATGGGGTTCGCTTCCCTGATTCCCGTCGTGGGAACCGCCCTCATCTGGGGTCCTGCTGCCGTCTACCTGGCGCTTCTGGGGAAATGGGGCTCCTTCTTTTTCCTCATTGCCTGGTCCCTCCTGCTGGTGGGCTCCATCGACAACTTTCTCCGTCCCTTTCTCATGCGGGGGGAGTCGAAACTGTCTCCCTTCTACATCTTCCTGGCCATTCTGGGAGGGGTTCAATACTTTGGACTGGCAGGCATCCTCTATGGCCCCCTCATTCTGAGCTTTGCCACCATTATGTTTTACATTTACGGCGTGGAATATCATGACGAGTTGCTGGCGCACAAAAGTGAAGAGGAGCCGGCTGGAGCGGAAGAGTGAATGCCGGAGGAGATCCGCTGGAGGGGACGCGTTCCGGTTTGTCGTCCGGGAGTGCTTCGAAAGTCTATTTAGTTTTTTGGGATGTCGCTGGTGGGGTGCCCTGGCAGAAAACTCATTTTTCAGGCGGGCAGGGCGGGAAGACTTTGTTTCGCTTGCTCAGCAGGTTCTTCATACGGTGCAGCATTCTCTGTATCCAGGGGCATCGGTTTTCGATCCAACAGATGAAACGGGCGAAGAGAGGAATGTCGATGGAAAGGGTCAGGACGGCCAGGGAAAGGAAAAGCCATCCCTGAAGGAACGGCAGCACCAGGCCCGCAAGGCCAAGGGCCAGAAACGTCAGGCCGAGGAGGATTCGGATCATGCGCATCATGACGGTCTATCCCACGAAAATTTGGCCCGTCGCCGGGCGGTTGAGGGAGGAAGAAGCCCTCAATGCTGTTGACTTAACGTCACCCCGGTGAAAACCGGGGTCCAGACGGCCTCTATTTTCCTGGATTCCGGCTTTCGCCGGAATGACGAACGTTGGTTGGTTAAGTCAACAACATTGGAGGAAGCCCCGGGCAGGAGTCTTACCCGGATCGTACAGATTGGCGAAAGTTTTTATCTCCTGGGACGGTGCGATTCCCCCCTTGAGCACAGCAGAACCCTCAGGAGAGCGTCATGCCCTCCTGAAGACAGCCCTTTTGCGTCAGTGCGCTCCTGCGAAGAAGCGGTTGAAGGCATTGAGATAAGCGCGGGCGGTTGCCTCGATGACATCCGGACTGGTTCCAATCCCCGAATAGACCGTTCCCTGAATATCCACGCGCACCATTGCCTCACCCAGAGCATCCTTCCCCATGGTGACGGCCTTGAGATCGTAGTCCCGCAATTCTCCCTGCTGCCCCACAATGCGCTCAATGCCGTTGAAGACGGCGTTGACGGGCCCGTTTCCCGTGGCGGCATCGGTGAACAACTGCCCCTCTTTGATGAGCGTGACGGAGGCGAGGGGGATCATGGTGTTGCCGCTCATGATCTGAAGGCTGTGAAAGGTAAAAGTCTCGGGCACCTTGGTGAGTTCGATTTCCACGATGGAATTGAGGTCCTGACTGGTGATTTCCTTCTTGCGGTCGGCCACGTTGAGGAACCTCTTGTAGACGCGTTCGAATTTCTCCGGTTCCAGTTCATAACCCATTTCGGCCAGGCGATGCTTGAGGGCCGCTCGTCCGGACCGGGCCGTGAGCACGATCTTGTGCTGGCGGATCCCCACGTCTTCGGGTTTCATGATCTCATAAGTGCTGCGGTCCTTCAGGATGCCGTCCTGGTGGATGCCTGAGGAATGGGCGAAGGCGTTGGACCCGATGATGGCCTTGTTGGGCTGGACGGGAATGTTCATGAGCCGGCTCACCATGCGGCTGGTCCGATAGATCTCCTTTGTGCGGATGTCCGTGTGGGCCTGGTAGGATGCCTGCCGGGTTTTGAGGATCATGACAATCTCTTCCAGGGACGCATTCCCGGCCCTTTCTCCCACGCCGTTGACGGTGCATTCGACTTGATCCGCGCCGTTGCGGATGGCGGCGAGGCTGTTGGCCACCGCCAGTCCCAGGTCGTTGTGACAATGAACGCTCAGGATGACTTTATCCAGGGCCGGTACCTTTTCGCGGAGCTTCCGGATGAGCTCCCCATATTCATCAGGGATAGCGTATCCCACGGTGTCGGGAACATTGATGACGGTAGCGCCGGCGTTGATGGTGGCGTCGATAACACGGCACAGGTAATCGAAATCGGTTCGGGAACCGTCTTCCGTCGAATACTCGACGTCATGGCAGTATTTCTTGGCATATCGCACGGCTTCCACAGCCATGTTGAGAGCGTTGTCTCTTCCTCTCCGCAGCTTGCTCTGAAGGTGAATGTCCGAAGAGCCCAAGAAAACGTGGATGCGCGGTCGTTCGGCCTTCTGGACGGCTTCCCAGGCGATATCGATATCTGCCTGAACCGCACGGGCCAGCCCCGCGATTACAGGTCCTTTGATCTGTTCGGAAATGGCCTTGACCGATTGGAGATCCTCGGGAGACGAACAGGGGAAACCGGCTTCGATAACATCCACTCCCAGGAGCGCCAGCTGCTCGGCGATTTCAATCTTCTGTCGTTTGTTCAGCTTTGCTCCCGGGACCTGTTCCCCGTCTCTCAGCGTCGTATCGAATATGTGTATTTTTCGGCTCATTTTGTTATCCTCTTTTTCCCATCCGTAATAGTAGGGACCTGGTTTGGTGATCCGTGAAAGACCTCAAAATCGACCTGCGGAATGGACCGGAGGCATCGGGCCTGTCCGATGAGCCGGTTCGTTTCCTGAGCCCTTCGCCCCGGTGCTGCCGCACCCATTCGGAAGGCTCAAAAAGAAAAGGCCATGGGGGGAAGCCATGGCCTTTGTTCTTTATTGCTTAACGCATGGGTTATGACGTCTGCAAAGAGAAGGCATGGGACCTCCCTACTAGACCCAGGAGTCTAAGAAGTAGCACCGAACGTAGAGTGAGGTCCAACACGACTCTTTGCATTATAAAGACTTCCTGTCAAAAAACTTGCATACTTGCTTCAAATTGAAGCCCGATAGTAAATCGGCCAAGCGGTAGGGCAGAGGCCCTGCCTTAAATATTTAGAGACCACCAGAACACGAGGGCGGTTTCCAGCAGAAACAAAAAGAGGTATAGAGCATACTGCCCAATGGAAAAATCCTGTATGATTTCATTTGCCTCTTGCATTTTGGCATAAGCTTCGGCAGTATCCATCGTGTTCCCTCCCTGCGAATGATTCTGTTCCATGACTTGATACTTCAAGCAAACCTACCAAAAATCGTGTACACATTATATTGAGTGAGATCAAAAGATCAAGGCGAAAAATTTTCCGGCAGAAAGAATCCTATGGCGATGCATCTCCTGGATGCGTCCATGCGGTTGACTTGCCCAACCTTCGTCATTCCGGCGAAAGCCGGAATCCAGGAAAATAATGACTTTCTGGACCCGGTTTTCACCGGGGTGACGTCAAATCGACACCATTGCCTGGATGCGTCCGCTGTGCACAGGCGGAGTGAGATTGAGTGCTCCGTTCTTGGTGCGGGCCGAGGGCTCAAGGTCAGAGTCGACAGTGGAAAAGGATTTGAATTCAGTTTCTTTGGACATTGTTCCCCCGCATGTCTGCGAAATCATGGCGTGCCTGTTTCGGTCGGGATTCCATGTGTGGGTGGTTGGCGGCGCTTTGCGGGATATGCTTTCCGGGCGGGCTCCCAAAGACTACGATCTCGCGACCGACGCCCCTGCCGATACAATCATGAAACTCTTTTCCCGCGTCATTCCCGTGGGCATTGAGCATGGGACCGTCCGCATTCATGTGGATGAGGGGGACATCGAAGTCACTACGGTGGCACCTCCCGGATGGGAGGGCATCCTTTTGGACCTGGACCGCCGTGACTTTACGATGAACGCCCTGGCGTTGTCGTATCCGGAAGGGCGCCTCCTCGATCCCCATGGAGGAACTGAAGATCTCCGTCGCCATTTGCTGAAAGCCGTGGGGAATCCGCGATCCCGATTCAAGGAGGATCCTCTGCGAATCCTCAGGGCGGCGCGTTTTAAGAGCGCTTACGGCTGCCGCATGGATGGGAGGATGACTGCCGCAGTCAAAGACGAACTCGCCGGCCTCGGAAAGGTTGCGGAAGAGCGCATGCGCGATGAAATGTCCAAGCTCCTCTTAGGGGAATTTGTCATCGACGCCTTCGAATGGATGCGTCGGTGCGGAGTGCTCCAGAAAATCATGCCCGAGCTCCAAAGCCTGGTGAGTTCCGGATCGAAGCGCTCGTACCCCTTCGATCCGTATCGGCATACGCTTTACACCATCGGCAACTGCCCTCCCCGCCTGACCGTCCGCCTGGCTGCGCTTTTGCACCGTTTGGACAGGCGGGAATCGTTTGGAAAACGGGCTGCCACCCCGAGGCACCCAGGGAGTAAGCTGGAGAATCATCGGGTGGCTCAATCGCTCATGAAGCGTTGGCGCTTGTCCGGGAAGCAGGTCCGGGAGGTGAGTCTTCTGTTGAACAATCTGCTCCCCCCGAAGGCTGTTCATTGGGGTGATGCCTCTTTACGGTGCCTGATGGCGGAAGTGGGGCCGGATCTTATGGAAGACCTGCTGGATCTCTCTCACGCCCATCTCCTCTCCCAGGACCGGTCGAAAGGCCTGATGCACGCGTTCGAGGTGCTTCGCTCAAGAATTCTCCGGCAAACTCGGCTTAACCCTCCCTTACACATCAGTGACCTCGAGGTCAAAGGGGAGGATGTAATGCGTATTCTTCACCTGAAACCAGGTCCGGTTGTGGGGGAAATTTTACAGGCCGTCCTCCAACGTGTGTTGCAGGATCCTCAATTTAACCGGCGGGAGGCGCTTATGGCTTATATTCAGCAGCGTTTCAACAATCATTTGTAAGTGTTTTCCATCGTGCCAACACCAATAAATGATCTTTGACATTCCTCGTTAAAATTGTTGACAGAAAGTGTGTAGTGCTTTAGTGATATCAGTACCATGTACCGGTCCGCCAGTCTGCAGGATATTTCTACAACTTATTGAAATAAATTGAAAAAAGGAGGAAGGTGCAAAAGGCAGGTTTAGAAATGGGGCAAGCAGTGAACAAGTTGGGTGATATTTGCCGCTTCGCTTTGAACCTGGCGAAGGATATTTTCGCTAAATAGCAGGTTTGGAAGGAAGCTGCAACGGTGAAGGGTGCCGGATGGGCTGCCGGCATGCTACGTGAGAATTCGGTAGAACATCATCGAAATGGTTGTTGAACCTTGGTTTTAGTCAAAATTGCAGGACTGCGGTTGGGAATCCAGTCTTTTTTTAGAACCTCCATGAGACGGGAGGCAACGGACCGGGGGAGCAGGAATCAATTGCCGACAGATGGTTCATGGGTGCCCGATGGACTGTCCAAGGACTACATCCACTAAGCTAGGAGGAGGGAGTTATGAAAAAGTTTAAGATGTTGAAGGTGATGGTGTTGGTTTTAGCGGTGGTTTTTGCTGCTGGTTCCGGTATGGCCCGCGCCGTAGACAAATGCCCTGATAATTTTGTCTTTCTGGTGGACCAGTCCGGGTCCATGTACATGCACATTGTGGGCTCCCAGGTGAAGATGGCTATTGCCAAGAAGGTGCTGCTGGGCATCAATGACATGATTCCTGACATGCGTTATAATGCCGCCCTGCAGATGTTCGCGCCTGTTCAGACAGTAGTGCCGGTGGGACCTTACGATCGCGCTGCGATGGCCAAGGGCATTAAGAGCATCAAAGAGGAACAGGAGATCTTCGGGCGCCTCACCCCCATGGGACCTGGCATCATGGCGCTGGATCCCGTGCTGGCTAAGATGTCGGGCAACACCGCTGTGATTCTGGTGAGCGACGGTATGGCGAACCAGGGACCGGATCCGGTGGAAGAAGCTCGGGCCATTTACAGCAAATACCCCAACGTGTGCATACACATCATCTCCCTGGCAGATGCTTCAGACAAGAAGGGTAAAGAAATTCTTAGCGCCATCAATAAGATGAATACCTGCAGTGTGATGGCGGAAGGCAGAGCCCTGGAATGTGATGCCGCGGCCATGGAAAAGTTCGTCAGCTCCATCTTCTGTACTCCCAAGAAAGTGGCTCCCAAGGAAGAAGTGATCGTCCTGAGAGGCATCAATTTCGATTTCGATAAGTACAACATCAAGCCCGAATTCAAGCCGGTGCTGGATGAAGCTGTCAGGATTCTGATGAAGAACCCGGATATCCGCGTGACCATCGAAGGCCATACGGATGCCATGGGATCGGAAGCCTACAACCAGAAATTGTCCGAGAGACGTGCAGCCGCCGTCTATGATTATTTCCTGAGCAAGGGCGTTCCTTCAAGCCGTATGAGAAGCGTGGGTTATGGCGAGCTCAGACCTATCGCCACCAACGCTACGGAAGAAGGCCGTGCCCTCAACCGTCGTGCGGAGCTCAAAGTCGAGAAGTAATGTTTGATTGAAAGTCCTGCCGGGGCATGCCCTTTGGTGCATGCCTCGGCAGTTTTATTTCCAGGGGATGAATTATTTTGCGAGGAGAGAGCGTTGTCATGTCGAGAATAGCGCGAAGAATCTCGATTTTGTTCGTTGTGTTTGCCTTGATGGCCGGTCTTCAGGCAGCTCAGGTTATGGCTTCCGATGACGCCAAGGTGGAAGAGAGTTTTGTGACTTTTCAAAAAGACTGGATGCAGAAGCTGAGAACCCATGGGAAGTACGGCGAACACAATGCTCAGGTTGCGGAAGATAAAGAAGGGGCGGGCATGTTTTCCGCCGAATACTACGATCTGACTGAGCCCACATCCTTTGAAATCAAGAAAACCGATGTGAAATCAACTCCCTACGTGGGCGTCATTCACTACGAGAAAAAGAAGTACTCCTGCCGTGCTAAAACGTCCGAGCAAGCCAAACTGGGGCCTTACGAAGAAGCGTCGAGCTCCGAAGTGACAGAAATTTTTCGGTACTCCAACGGCAAATGGGTGTATTAGCGTGGCCTTGCTGAGCATTGCCGCGTCAATTCAAGCATGGTTGAGCCGGATGCGGGGTTAAGCCGCGCCCGGCTCCATCAGTCCGGTCGAACTGGCGATTTTTCCATTTATTTGCCTATGGCAGATTCAGCGGCTTGTCATATCCTGTGAGCTCCACATACCCCTCGCCCGCCAGGGGCTTTCCGTCCTTCCCATTTCCCTTTACTGAAACACTCCCTTCCCAGTAGGTGATGCGCGTGGTTCCGGGCGTGTTCATTTCCTGGTCTTTCAGCTGAGCAGTGATGGTGAGCTCCATCTTCAGGGGGATGATTTTCATCGTCCACTTTACGGGATACCTGCCCCCGGAATGGGGGCTCTGCCAGTGATCCAAGGCTTCCACCGCAATATCCTGGAAGCCCAGGGCAGTGGTCGTCCCGGATGCATCGACGAAGGTCCCGCTGGACGCCGGACTCATGCCTCCATCCTTCTGACGGAGCAGGTAAATCATGAGTTCTGTCCGGTCGGAAAACTGCAGGCTGAACCAATCCCATCCCAGAAGATCCGATTCCAGCGGGGCTGTGCTGAATTCATGGTCCATCCATGCGCTTCCCTGTACCGGAATGGATTTTCCCCGAACGAGCAGATCTCCACGGACGCTCATGCGCGTCAGGGAATAGTAGCAGCTGGCGCTATCCGCCGCTTTTCCCTTCAGGGAATAACCGTTTTGGCCATGGAGTACAGGCGGTTTTTCCGGTGACAGGATAAGATTCATGCCGAAATCTTCGGCGACCGCCGTCAAATGATGGATGGAGTCTCCGTGGCTGATCTCCAGGCTCCAGTCTTTCACGAAAACGGACGTCTTCTCGATGTCGCTCGTGGCGTCAGCGAGTCCAACGGCTCCCCGGGCCATCTGTTCCACGTGGCGGTAGGTTCCTTCCATGATGTCCGAAAGGGCCAGATGGGCAATGTAGATCTGGGGAGTGCGCCACGCCGAGGGAAACCTTGGCCAGCCGGCCTCATCACCGGGAGGAACAAACTGGTGGCGAAAGAAAGTCAGCTGAAAGCCGAAGGGAGCGCCGGATTGGGACTTCACATTGCCCGTGTAATACCACCATTCCGTCGCATATCCCGGATGCGGTCCATGATCCCGGGGAAACTCGAGATGGCACGGACCCGCGACACTGCGATAGGATGTATCACCCCCGCTGGAGTAAGGTATGACCAGCACCATCACTGTCAGCAAACAGAGCAGATGGGGCAGTCGACGTGATGATTTGCCTGTCAGGTACGAACGGACGCGGAACATGGAGGCCATTTTCATTCCCTCAGGACTTGGGATGCCGGGCGTTGGAAAACCAGTTGACTCGCAGGCAGAGCCGCCATGAGGGCGGTGCCCAGGATCAGGGGAAGCGATACCCATAGGGCTGTCCAGTCAACACTGTAGATGAAGGTCCATCCGAAGGACTGGCGGTTGATGACGAATATGAGCAGATATGAGAGGAAAAAACCGCAGCAGAGCCCGATTCCTTCACCGGTGATGACCATGAGGACCGCTTCCCAGACGATCATGGTACGGACCTGGGCCCGGGACGCCCCGATTGCCAGAAGCGTGTGGAGCTGTCGGCTCCGCTCCAGAATGAAAGTCGCCAGGGTGGTCGTGATTCCCAGGGTGGCTACGAGTAACGCGATGAGGAGGAGTACGCTCGTGATGGAGAAGGTCTCATCGAAAATACGTAAAATGATGCGGCGCAGGTCCCGCCCCGTGGTGACTTCCAGTGCCTGTGCCTGGTCGCCTGAACGGGTGAGAATCTCGTTTTTCAAGGCCAGGGCAGCTGTTTCGAGATCCTCGCCCGGATGTTTGAGAAACAGGCGGGCCCCGCTCCAGGAGGAATTGCCGGTTTTTTCCGTGAAGCGCTCCAGAGGATAGTAAACTGTTCCTCCCTGGGTGCGGTAGTCGCGGAAAATGGCCAGCACAGGCAGGTCCAGCTTCGTTCCCTCGATCTGTGCGGTAAAACGATCTCCCACTCCCAAGCCTGTCTGATTGGCAAACACTTCAGAAATGAGGATGCCGTCTCGGACCTCCAGCTCTCGAAAAATATCTTCGGCATTCCCCTGGAGGAACAACAAGGAGGCGTGGCGCTGCAGTCTGGAAAGATCGAGGGCCTCAAATTGATAGGGTACTTTTTCATAGGTCAAAAAAATACGCCGATAGGGGACGATTTCGACAGATTCCTGCAAATCCTGGAGAAGCTGCACCGTTTGCGGCGGGAGGGCGTCCCGGTACCGATTGATCTCGGCCATCTTGGGCCGGAGAAAAAGATCACCACTGATGCTTTGCTCCACCCACAGCTCGACGGTTCCACGGAAACTGTGAATCATGATGACGAGGGCCACAAACAGGCCAACGGCAGTGATGAGAGCACCCACGGACAGGGCCATGCGGGCTCCCGAATCCCGGATGTACCGTCCGCCGAGATAAGCGGGTTGTCCGCCCACATGCTGCAAAAGCGGAGGCAGGTGAGAGCCAAGCAGGTGCAGG
>DAIQOB010000054.1:0-10634 GCA_036788075.1 Syntrophobacteraceae bacterium | reverse complement strand
TGGCGCAAACCTTCAAGGAGCAGACATGCGCAACGCCGTTCTGAGAGGCACTAGATTCGGAGGCGCGAACTTGGCGAATGTGGATATGACCGGGGCCGATCTTCGGGAACCCGACTTGGTAAGGTAGAATTCACACGCCACCAGTCCACCGCCGTTGATTTCCAATGGACCTTCACGAACCGGCGGCCACCCCCCTACCCACGCAAGGGCTCCTCGGACCCACAGAGATCTGGGCCTTGCAGCATGACACTACGACATCGCTTAGCCAACCAGCACTCTAAGATAGATTTTTGAAAATGTGAGCCTCTTGTCGGAGACCTCCCCGATGGTTTCTGCGTAAGTTTGGCGGGTGATACTCGGAATTCCTCGTTGCGATCGGAGAGAACTGTAGCGCTACAGGCGTTTCTACCTGGCCTATGCACAGATAGTTGAGGCACTGTCTCCACTATTGTCACGGGGTTCCGAGATTGCCAGAACAGTGTCCGGACAATCTTTCTACGCGAAGGATGAATCTGATACCCCATTTTCAATTGTGGAGTCAGTGCTTCCACAATTGGCTCTCTCCGGGCGCAAGCTGGTGGAGAGTCTTTCATTCAGTCACTTTGTGGAATTGATCGAGATCGAAGACCCGCTCAAACGCGTTTTCTACGAGATCGAATGCATTCGTGGCAACTGGTCCGTCCGGACCCTGGTCGAATACGCCACCCCCAGCCTGGACAACCGCCTGTTCGTTTCCAAATACCAGCTCGAACTGCCCAGGAAAGAGGAGCTGGAACGTTTCCTCCAGGCCAAACGTCGGGAGATCACAGGAGGATAGAATTTCATGACCGTACTTTCAGCCATCCTCCAATCCATTCTTAATGCAACCTCCTACAACAAGCACGAGCTGCCTGCTCCTCGCGTTATCCTTTGGCCAGATGAAAACCGACTGTGGATCGAGTGCATCGAGCCGTTGCGCACGAGTTATCCTTCCCTGTGGTCTCTGGGGAATCATGCGCCTGAGCATGCGACCGGACCGGCGGCCTGACTGCGGTACCAGTTGGAGACACAGGAGAGCACGGCTATCCCGGTGATGTATCTTCCCGGCATCGGCCGCTCCGTCTTCCGCAGCGCAGACCAATGTCCGAACGGGGCGAAGCATCTTTTTGCTCTTCAATTCCAGGGGCAGTTCTGGACGGAAAAGAACGGGAAGGAGTGGACGCCGTTCGCTCTCTTTTCCTCTGCAGATGGTGGCCTGGGGTTGGATGTCTCCGGCGATCAGGAGACGAAAAAAGCAATTCAGGAAAGCCTCCCGAAGTTGCTCGAAGTCGAGGTGGCGGCGCTCAGAGGGCGCAGGCTGGAAACGGGAGACTTTCGAGCCCTTGTCACCAAAGACCCCGCCCGGACGATTTTGCAGTGGATGAGCGAGCCGGAGAAAATCTAACAGGAGCTGCAGGAATCCGGGTCGGAATGGGATAGTTTCCGTGCGGTCTGCCGGGACATCTACGGGTTTGATCCCGAGAAGGACGGTGCGATCACCGCAGCAGAAAAACTGAGCAGTGGCAAGCCTTCATGGGAATTGGTCTGGGAGCGCTACAAGGAAGCACCGCTCTCTCCAGGATCCTGAGTCGTCCATCAAAAAGTCTGCTCATATTGCGCTTTCTTCGCTATCGTCAAGTGATCTTTCCCCTTATGACCGAAGTGTCGCCATGAGCCTCAATGGATGAAGCAAAAGGTCCAATGCATCCAGAATACTGAAGGTCACAACGTCGGCTGCCAGAATTGCACTCATGGCGGCTCCCTCCGTTTGCACCACCGCTATCCCCAAAACCGCCTCTCGAAGCATCAGTTCGTCGTTGCGCCCGTTTCCAACACAGACGGAACTTGCGAGACCCAACTGGTCAACGTAGCGCAGTTTCGCCTGTGCCTGCTCTTGGCGAGGGATGATCGAAAGCCTGCAGGAGATACCGGCAAGCGTTTCATGAACGCTTCCAAAAGTGTCCGCCGTGAGGATGTGAATCTCGAGATGCGCGGAGAGGGTCTCGAGGCGCTCTTTGACGCCTGAAATGAGCTCTCCGTCGCACGCAACGGTTCCGTTATAGTCCAGAACCAGATGGGAAAGATCCATGGACCGCTCATCTCCCGGAATATGGATTTGGAGCATACTGCGTTCTCCTTGCGCCAAGCTCAGAAGGCAACATCCGCCACCCCCTCACCAATCTTCTCGACTCCGACACCCGAGCCTCCGCCTTCAACGGTGATCCATATCTTCGGGCTGAAAGTCATGCTCTCCCTGGCTGCAGGCCTTTCCCGTAAAGCGCCGCTCCGAGAGCACCCACCATGTCCGGATTCTCGGGAATGAGCAGCTTCTGTTCGAGCTGTTCCTCCAGGGTCTTTCTCACGCAAACGTTGTGAGCCACGCCCCCGGCAAAAACGAGGGGAGATTCCATCCCGACCCGCCGGAGCATCGCCAAAGTACGCTGCACAATGGCCAGATGGAGCCCCATGGCGATATTTTCCGCCTTTTCTCCCCGAGCCATAAGGGATGTGGCCTCACTTTCGGCAAACACCGTACACATGCTGTTGATCTGGATGCGCTTATCCGACCTGAGGGCATACTCCCCGAAGGATTCCAGCGGAACCTGCAGGGCAGTTGCCATGAATTCCAGGAACTTTCCAGTTCCCGCGGCACATCGGTCGTTCATTTCAAATTTTCCGACCTTTCCATTGGAAAGAAGCGAAATGACCTTCGTGTCCTGGCCGCCGATGTCGAGGACGGTTCGCGCCTCGGGAAAGAAGAACCTGGCGCCCAGGGCATACGCCTGGATCTCGGTTATGGTGGTGACATCCAGGTCCCTTGCAAAGTCGGCGAATAGCTTCCTGCCGTATCCTGTAGCCACAACCGTATCGAGGTTCAGATTCCTCATGATCCTCTTGCACTGAGCAAGAGGATCAAAGGTCGTTGGCACTTTGACCTGATGAACCGGGGGACCGCTCCCGCTCCATACGACCAGCTCGATAGAGCGAGACCCGATATCGATCCCGGCAATATTCTCCGTGCACTGCATGACTTACAGTATTCCTCACGATTCTAATGCTTACCGTTCAATGCTTACTCTTTCAGCGGACCATTTCCACGAAAGCCTCGACACGCGTCTTCAGCTGTTCAACGTCCTCCATGCTGTAATCAGTTTCGATGGAAAGCATGGGAATGTTGGCGGCCTTGAGCGCCCTTTCCACTTTGAAGGCCTCCATGGCATAGGGCTGGCAAAAAGAAAGCCCGTAGTGAATGACACCATCTGCGTTGAGATCCCTGGCCATGCTCACGATGTTGTCCATTCGCTCCGTGTTTGGAGTGAAGCAGGCGCAGTCGATTCGCATGTAGCGATCGACAAGGGCATTCAGGAGCTCATCCAGGGTCTCTCCGCTCTCGTCGACCAGGTCCCTGATATTGCGAGTCCCGATGCAGGACTCCTCCCCGACGATGACCGCCCCCGATGATTCAATAACATACGGGAGCTTCCAGTTGGGAACCGCCATCGGACAACCCGAGAGCATGAGCCTCGGCGTCTCCTTCGGCACGATTCCTTTCCCCGCATTAACCTGCTCTTCGAGTTCATCGCAGAGCTGGCCGATCTTTTCGGTAAACCGCACGGGATCATCGTAGAAGCTGATCTGATTGATGAGCAAGGCATCCCTGCCCGAAATCGGCGCGGGGCTGGCTGTTCTCAGCCCGTTCAGCTTCTGCAGAACCCGGCGCCTGTCGTTCACCAGGCGGATGGCCTCTCTGAGTTTGGGCGCCGTGATGCTCTTTCCAGTTATTTCCTCGACTTTATCCTTGAAGCGCAGCACTTCTGCGCGCCAGAGCTCCCGGTCGCAGGCGTTCTTCATCTGAGGGATTTCCATCACGTAGACCGGGGCGTAGTCGGAAAAGACCTCGTAGGCTTTCTTCTTGCCGTCACAGGTCGTCTCCCCTACCACGAGATCGCACGATTCAATGAATGGGCACAACCTCGAGAGCTTGAAGCCCACAAAGGACTTGATGAGAGCACACGTATTCCTGGGGAGCACCTTCTCCGCGGCATCTTTCCCGGCTTCGGCCCCCGCACAGAGCCCCACCTGGACGCCATCGGCCGCCAGCACGATTTCTTCCGGGACAAAGACACAGAACGTACCGATCACCTTTTTCCCCTGAGCCTTGGCATCTTGAAGCTCCTTGATGCGGAGCCCATGCACTTCGGAAAGGACGAAGTCGAGGTACTCCATGCCTCTGAGCCGCCCGGTCTGGCTCATGTAGATGTCCCCATAGAATTTCCCGAGAACCTGGAGCAGGCCGGCATGAGCGTCCAGGTCCAGATTGAGTTTCTCCCACATGGTATCGTAAGATGTTGACATAAGGAAAGCCTCCCTGAGCTGTGAAATCATCCGGTGAACGCTCCCACCCTGCATGCTCGCACGCAGCACAGCATCTCATTGATGTCGGGTGGGACTAATCTGACACATATATTGGATGATTTTCTAATTCGCCAATTGGTATTATCGATAGAAATGAAGAAATGCATTGAACATGGCAATGAATCTGAGACAATTGCCCTGGGCGACAACTATCCTGACACAGGGCGGAATCGCCCCGGCGGGGGATCATAGCCTTGGGGTACTATCCAGTAACTCGAAGTCGTGATCACGGGGGACGTTCCATTGCGCGCCATGCCGGCATCACTGGTACGCTTCGGTCAGCTCTCGGTTCTTCAGTGAGTAGATGACGCGGTTTGCCTGCTCTTCGATTCCTGAAATGGTCCGCAGGAGAACCTTGAGGGAGCTCAGGGCTTTCTTCATCTGGTGTTTTTGTCGGATATTCAGCACGGGATGTTCCAGGAGAGTCAAAAGCTCTTCCAAGACGGTGGAGTTGTCTGCAGAAAACTGAGTGTAAGCCAGCTTCGGCCACATCATCCTCAAATCTTCGGGCAGGTGAGCCAGTTTCTGAGCGACATCAGGGTCCACCACGATCCAGATGGCCTGGTGCAATCGGTCCAGGAGATGCTCTATTTCCTCCCGGCGCTCTTCCCATACCTCGGTAGACGTCAAGAGCCGATTCCATTTGGGGCGAATCCTCGAGGCAAGCCATTCTGCTTCCTGTTTTGGCAGGAGGAATAGATTGGCGAGCTCATTTTGTTCCGCCAGCAATTCCTCACTAAGCTTTATCAAACGGTCCTGTCCATCGAGTTGGGATTGGCCCATCAGGAGGAGCGTCGAGAGGTGTCCCAGGATGGTGACCTTTCCATCGAAGGACGGAAGGACTTTCTGAAGTTCGATCTCCCACTGGGCCCTCAAAAAGCTGACCACCGTATTGATGGTAGAGAAGATGAAGCCCATCTTCGCGAGGGTATTGCGCAATTCATGCGCCATGTCATTACAGGCTGCAAGACGTTCGCGGCTGAGTTTTTCACGCGCTTCCAGGTAGGTTTCCCGGAGATGGAGCGAAAGTAGCTCGGTGCCGAGGGAATGAGAGAGCCTCTTGATGATTTTGGTGGAATCGTCGCCGCGCCGGATCATTTGCGGCGAAAAGTGAATTTTGATCACCGCCACAACAACATATTTTGTGTCCTGCCAGATGGGGTGTCCCTGCCAATCGCGAGGATAATTCAGTCCCGAATATCCAGGTCCATAGAGCATGGCCTTTTCCACCAGTACCGGCTCCATGTGATGGCAGTCTTCCACTTCACCCTGCACTTGCCTGCGAACGCTCCGGCTGTCTTCGGAAGGCACGTCGGCGGTCCAGCTTTTCTGCTGTTCGACACACCATGCCATTGCCTCTTTGACGCGGCCGGGCTCATCACGGTATTCCTCCCAGGTCCTGCCCGGCGGATTGTAAGTGGAAATCTGTGGAAGGCCCCAGTTCATGGCGCCCATCTCATCCGCTCGAATGCCCGAAGTGACTCGGATGGTGCGCAGCTCCGGCATGGGACCCACTCGATAGATCGTACCCTTCGTGGCATGCTTGAGGGAAAGCAGAATGGTTTCGATCGCATTTTTACACGTATTTTCAAGAACATCAGAGTTTATATGCATACTGCCTCACCACAGCGTACGGTGTGTTCCGGTGCTGGGCACAACCGTCATTTGAGAAAAAACCCGGAAATGCGAGGGGGAAGACGCATCCAACCTGGCACCTTGCATCTTCGAGGCTGAGAGTCATGATTTTCATCCATTGGATCGGCCAAATCAGAGGGGAACTTTACAGATTGATCCAGGCATGGCTTCCCAGATGGATGGAGCCATCCCATTCATTCTGCAATCTCTTCAAGGTTCATGCGCTTCACACCGTTGCCCAAATTACGGGGACGCTTTAGCTTTACATTGCGATGAGAATCAACCCGCGAGGGAAAAAGGTCGGGGGCCGGTACGTCTCCGCCCGAAGCAGCATGAACGATAGCGACTGACCGCAGTGCGGTAGAAAGACACAGGGACGACGATGGCTCTTGCCGCTGCACCTATTTCTCTGGAAACCTTGAAGCAATCGCTCCTGACCCTCAACTACAGGCTGACGCTGAGAGCGTCCAATGCGTGGAGAGGCATTGCATCAAGTGCCTCAGAGCACAGTCTGTACGACGGGTTCCAGGACATCCTGGATGCCGACGTTGTGAAAAGCATCCCGGAAATGGATCTTCCCCCAACGCAACGGAATCGAATCTTTCACACCCTCCTGGGTCATTATCTGCAGTACCGGGCCCTACCTTTCGAAAACGAGTTCTCCATGTGGACACGTGGAGCTGCGGCCGATGTGGAGGGAGAAAAGATCTATTTCAAAGATATTATCACCTGGTGTCAGAAGGGCAGTGACGTACGCAGACGCCGCATCATGGAAAAGGAAACCGTCAGCCTTTCCAAGTTCCTGAAGCCCTTCGCCCTCAGCCCCTGGGAATTCATCCTGGAGCTGCTGGAGGAAGAGTTCGGTTACCCTGCCTACACCGACTTCTGCGCCAGCAAAAAAGACATCGATTATGCCGGGTACATTCCCTCACTGGAAGGATTGCTCAGCGAAACGCGGGAATTGTACTTCGATTCCATGGAAGACTGGATCCAGAAGGACCTTCAAGTGCCCCTTGCCGAAGCAAACCGGTTTGACGGGATTTATCTCCTGGGCATGGGGAAACTGAACAGCCTTTTCCCCGTTCGCCCTGCGCTGGCCGAGCATTTGCGCTTTTTCGACCGCTGGGGTATGGCCCACGATGGTCTGCCGGGGCTTCAACTGGACATCGAGCAATCGAGCCGGAAGGGATCCCAGGCCATGACCTTTGCCCTCAAGATCCCACAGGAAATTCATCTCGTCATGAATCCCCAGGGAGGATGGATCGATCTGGAGACTCTTTTCCATGAAATGGGCCATGCCCTGAGCAATGTTTTCACTTCACCGGAGCTCTCACCCGTTGACAAAGATTTTCACCCGTCCAACACCCTTTCAGAAACCTATGCTTTCCTGCTGCAAAACATGATTTTCACGCCCGCCTTCCTGGAGCGGCAGTTGAAGATGAGGTCGTCAGACATCGACACAATCATTTATTATAAGACCCTCAAGGACATGTCCTTCTTCAGAAGGTATGCCGCCAAGTTCCTGGCAGAATACGAAATGTTTGCGTCCGGGAATATTGCCAGTGGTGCACTCTATGCGGATCTCCTGAAAAGGCACACCGGGTTTTCCTATCGCCCGGAAAGCCATCTGTTCGACCTGGTACCGGAGCTATATTCTCTCGACTATGTCATCTCATGGATGGCCGAAGCGACCCTGGAAAAGACGCTGAGGGACGCTCTCGGTGAAAGCTGGATGTTCAAGCCCGAGGCGGGCGATGTATTGAAGGCCTGGTGGCGGAGTGGAAACAAGCACGAGCTGAAGGATTTTTTTAGGATTCACGGCCTCGGAGCTGTCAGCTCCCAGGACATCCTGGATCGGTGGAAAAGGAGACTCTCCCCCATCCCTCAGCTCCTCTTCCAAGGGCTGCCGGCCCCGGCAGATTGCAATCCCCAAACCCATCGCAATGCGGCCCGACATTCAGTGGTAAATGATCTCCCGAAGCTGCAGACGGCACAGGAATCAGCCAGACACGAGGGGGCGGAGAGCGATCAACGCATCCCGAAGGGGAGTGGGATTGAACCCGAGGCGAAGGGCCTTGGAAATTTTTAGGGAAACATCCGAAGGCCTCGGAGCAGGTGTATCGACATCCTTCTGAAGACACGGGATGAGGGGAGCGTCTTTCATGGAGAATCGAAAGACTTCTCTGGCCAGGACACCGAAATCGTAGCGTGAGATGCGCTCTGTTCCCGCCAGATGGAGAATACCCTCGGCACGGGCGAGGGCCAGCAACAGTCCACGGACCGCATCGTCAGCGCTGAGGGGTGTCCTGAGTTCATCGGTGAAAAGCCGGAGGGGACGCCCATTTTTCATGGCCTCCACCATGGGCTGCAAGAAGCTTCTGGCGACGGGACCGGCCTCTCCAAACATCAGGGGCATGCGGCAGATGATGGCGCGGGGGCACACTTTGAGCATTTCCTCCTCGGCCCGCACCTTCTGCTCCCCATAGACATTGAGGGGCGAGACGGGGTCGTCTTCTCCATATGGAGCGTTTTTTCCGTCGAAAACCAGGTCCGAGGAGGTGAAAAGGCAGGAAATATCCCGCTCACCGCAGAGGCGCGCGAGGGTTGCCGCGGCATCGACATTGACCCTTCGGGACTCCAGGGGGCGCTCCTGGCAAAAGTTCACGTCGCTGATGGCTGCCGTATGGATCACTGCATGGGGCTGAATGGCATCCATAAGCCTTGTAAGAGCTCCGGAGTCCCGCAGATCTGCCGGAAAGACCTTTACACCGGGGATTTCTATCCGGTGAGAAAAAACGGTGCCGTAAATTTCCCATTCCCTGGAGGCCAACCGGCAAATGTTCCAGCCCAAAAATCCGCCGGCCCCCGTCAACAGCATACGCTTCATGAGGCAGTTTCTTTTATTTTATCCAACTGTTCTGTGTATTGAGATCAGGCGCCACAGGGGAATCGACGCCCGGTCACCTCTCAGAAGCTGTCTGAAAAATGAGTCAATCACTCTCAGCATGCACCTTGTTTCGTCATTCCGGCGGTCTTTAAGCCGGAATCCAGGTTTTTCGCTGGGCTGGATTCCGGCTTGAAGAGCGCCGGAATGACGAGCAAAAGAATTTTTAGACAGTTTAGTCATCGATAACAGTCTCTTTTTCGAAGTCCCTGCCCTGCCCCTCCGGTGAATTCTCGTGTGCCTGGACCCAACTGCGAAGACGCTCTCTACCGTAAGCAACCTCCCAGGCCGAAAGGATATTCTCCAGTGGCACGTCCGCATAACTGCCCAGCTCTTCGACATACTCCATGAACTTTTCATGCGCCGCATTGTAGGGCTGAAACAATGAATCTTCACGCCCGTTGAATTCAAGAGGCGCCACGCCGTGGCGCTCGCACAACTCACGATTGAAGGCAGGAGTCGCCTTGACCCACCTGCCTTCCAGATAAAATTCCACGAAGGCGTGATAGACGAAAAGGTCACTCCCCAGGTATTCCACAAGCTGGCGTGTTGCCAGGTGATTTTTTACCGTGGCAAACCCCAGACGACAGGGAATATGGCATGCCCTGGCAAGAGTACACAAAAGGGAGGCCTTGGGGATGCAAAATCCCCGCTTGCGACTCAGGATGAAGCTGGCCTGGTAGTGGAGCGGAAGATGAAATGGCGAGTACGGGTCGTAACGGATCCCATCGCGAACCGCCAGATAGAGCTTTACCGCCTTCTCGACGGGGTCATCCATTCCCTGAACGATATCCTGTGCAAATTCCCGCACTGCAGGGTGATCTCTATCCATAACGGCGGTCGCCGCAAGGTACGGACTCCCGTGTTGTTCCCAAACTTCCAATACGGCCATGACCCACGACTCCTTATCTTTTAAAATGACACCTATACCGTAAAGACTCAAATCGACCCAAAACTGCCCCACGAATTATAGGCCTTTTCTGCGATGGATCCAAGGTTTGTTGCGCCATCCCCTGGGAGCCTGAATCTGCCATGGAGCCGGGGCTCATTTTTCAATGCAGGACGTGACGATCGAAGGCTTGACAGACGGAAAATGAATGTGCTAAAGACACTCGCCATCGAGTCGAGCCTGTGCACATGCAGGCAGGGATCGAAACCCGTCAAGACTCAACGCATAGTGAATGAAAGAAAATGTACCTGTAAAATTTTTCTTGTCATTCGTTTTTCTATGTGATACACAATAAAGCTCTTTTGATTTGAAGCGTGTATGACAACACGCGATGCCAGGTAGTACTGTGGAGGGGTTCCCGAGCGGCCAAAGGGAACAGACTGTAAATCTGTCGGCGATGCCTTCGGAGGTTCGAATCCTCCCCCCTCCACCACATATAAGATCCATGTAGGAGATAGTGGCGGCTTTAGAGCGCATCATTGTCGTTGGGACTACATGAGATGGAAATATTGCAGCCATACGGAGCTTGGGGCCACACTCATGGAGGCTGAGCGTCAAGCAAAGTCCGTTTCACATCCGGTGCATCTTTCCAGTCATGCATTCAGCCTGTCCTCTTGCAGGCCCACGTAGCTCAGTAGGTAGAGCACTTCCTTGGTAAGGAAGAGGTTCACC
>DAIQOB010000053.1:4678-10803 GCA_036788075.1 Syntrophobacteraceae bacterium | reverse complement strand
CAGCTTCATTTCCAGCGGATAGAGGAATTTGAAATCGTTGTCTTCCTTGCAGGCGTCGATGACTGCATCGGCGAATTCGAGCGCGCCATCGCCACCCTTGGCCCAATGTTCGGAGAGAGCGCAACGGGCGCCGGCTTTCTCAGCGTATTTGCGGACCAGAGCGATTTCGTCCTTCGTATCGGTATGGAAAGCATTGATGCAGACAACAGGATTGATGCCCGCCTTACGAATGATGTTGATGCAATGCACCATGTTCTCGATGCCCTTTTCCACCAGCTCGAGATTTTCCTTCGTGTAGGCATCGGGCAGAGCCAGACCGGCGACAACCTTCGGCCCGCCACCATGCATCTTGAGGGCGCGGATCGTGGTGGTCAAAACGGATACGTGCGGCTTGAGACCACTGTAGCGGCACTTCACGTTCCAGAACTTCTCGAACCCGATGTCTGCCGCGAAACCGCTTTCCGTCACATGATAGTCGAACATTTTGAGGCCGATCCGGTCGGCGATGATGGAGGACTGGCCTACGGCGATATTGGCGAAGGGGCCGGCATGGACCAGGCAGGGCTGATATTCGGCGGTGCTCATGAGAGTCGGGTTGATGGCGTTGCGCATGAAAGCCGCCATGGCGTTTCCAACTTCCAGGTCACCCGTCGTCACGGGCTTGCCGCTCTTGTCGAAAGCCACGGTAATGTTGTTGAAGCGCTCTTTCATATCGGCCAAATCTTTGATGATGGCGAGGATGGCCATGAGCTCGGACCCTACCGCGATGCCGAACTTGGATTGCATCATGAAGCCGTCGGTCCTGCCGCCGATACCGATGATGATATTGCGCAGAGCCTGAGCACAGAAGTCAATGATCCAGCCCATTTCTACGCGGGTGGGATCGATGTCGAGGCGGCGCATCCCCGTCAGGCGGGCCAACTGCTCGTCGTTGTAATTGCGCTCATGCTGCATACGGGCGGTCATGGCAATCATCGCCAGGTTGTGGGCGTTCATGATGTCGTTGATGTCGCCCGTGAGGCCCAGCGAGAATTCAGTCATGGGGATGAGAAGGGCGTTGCCGCCGCCGGCTGCCGTACCCTTGACGTTCATGGTGGGACCACCGGAGGGTTGGCGGAGGGCCCCGCCGACATTCATACCACGTTTTCCAAGGCCTTCCATGAGGCCTACTGACGTCGTGCTCTTTCCTTCTCCCAGAGGAGTCGGTGTAATGGCGGTTACTTCAACGTATTTTCCATCGGGACGATCTTTCAGACGATCGATGATCTTCATGAAATCGAGCTTGCACAGCCTGCCCATGGGAAGAATTTCATCTTTCTGCAATCCCAGCTTTTCCTGCCATTCCCAGGGAGTGGGCATATTCTTTTCAGCTTCTTCAGATATTTGCCAATCTTTAAGCACTGTTGCATCGTAGGCCATCTTTAAACCTCCACCTGCTTTTTTAGTCCCTGATTAACACCACCTGTTCCCATCACCTTTGCCGAACTAAAGAACAAAACCACCAGAACAACCTTTGTTTCACCCCCCTTAGCTTAAAGTAGCGTCTGATGATTGCGAGGGATCTGACCAAGATAATAAGGAATTGCTGTAACTGGCCCCCTAACCCAAGACGTGGAGTAGAGAGAAAGGACCAACCGAGCGGCACATTCCAACCCACCATCTCCCGGTTTTGTCAGAATGAGTCCCCCGTCTGAGTAGGATACAGCTCGAGCTTTTCACGGGAAGATCGGCGAATGCATTTTTTCACAAGTCGTCCAAACCTAGAGAAAATATGAATCCTTGTCAAGAAGAAAAGTAAAATGCAAGTGATCCTATTCCCTGACCTGTAAAGAAAAAGTTCCACTGCTCCGATACATAATGCATCAGGACAGGGGTTGTTCAAAAGGCTGTAGAGAACCTGTTCAAAAGTTGTTCAAAACCTGTCGGAAAAATGTCAACTCGATGAGGCCAAACAGATTTGATGTCCACACTGTATCCCTTTTGTTTAAGGAGTGTTTAGACATATTATCAATGAAAATAATTACATGCTAAACTTTTTGACATTTAAACAGGGTCTTATTAAGATTACGATCTTTATATATAGAGAGAAACACTTCATAAAAACACATGGCGAGCACATCGAGGGCTGAAGAATGAAAGTCCAGGTTGGCAGGGGAATCCTGACACAGGTTTTACAAAAGGTCCAAAGCATTACCGAAAAAAAAACGGGGATGCCCATTCTCTTCAATACGCTGCTCCAGGCTTCCGCCGAGCAGACCCTTGATTTTTCAGCCACAGACCTGGAATTGAGTCTCTGGACACGCATGGAATGCCGGGTAGAGGTGCCTGGGAGCTCGACGGTGACGGCACGGAAGCTCCTTGAGATTGTCCGCGAACTGCCCGATGAAAACATTATCCTGGAACAACTGCCCAACGAAAAGCTGTTGATACAATCCGGCCGCTCACGGTTCGAACTGTCCACCATCCCAGCGGACGATTTCCCCCATATGAATTTTTACACCGACGCGGATTTTTTCAAATGTGATGCTTCCGTGCTGAAAAATGCTCTCAGCAAGACCCTCTATGCCGTTCCCGTGGAAGACGATCCCTTCAGCATCGCCGGACTCTACTGGCATCGTCTGGAATCGGGAGCCGTGCGATTCGTTTCGTCCGACGGACACCGCCTTGCCTGTTACGGGATGCCCGAAGACAGTTTCACCGAGGTGGATCTCGGCAGGGGGATCATTATTCCTCGCAAGGGCGTTCAAGAAATTCTCAAGGTTTTGGAAAAGGAAGAGGATGTCTCTCTCGCCCTCCATGAGAACTGCCTGATCTTGAAGACTCCCGATACAGTTCTGAGCATCCAGCTCCTGGAAATGGAATTTCCCGATTATCAGCTCATCATTCCCGAGGAAAGGCCTTTTTCATTCCTGGTGGAGCGGGAGACTTTTTTCCATGCGTTGAAGCGTGTAGCAGTCCTCACCAACCAGAAATGGCGACATGTCCGCTTCATCATTGATTCCGGAGCCCTGGAGCTGGAGGCGGGAAATCCTGAAGTAGGCAATGCCAGTGATGCCGTGGACATCGAATACGAAGGAGACAGCTTCACCGTCGCATTCAATATCAAGTATGTGATGGACACCGTGCAGGCCATGGAAAGCCCTCAGGTGCAGTTCGAATGGGTCGACCAGTTTCACGGAGGTGTTTTTGTCAGCCCCGATGATGCCGGTTACCTCAGCCTCATCATGCCCATGGTGGTCTGATTCCCGCTGATCTCCGGCTGTCCGGTTCTGCCGCTGCGGCCTGGACCGGTTCTCAAGCCCCAAAATGAGAGTCCGACAGACGTCCCTCCTGCGATCGGGTTTGCGTCCGAGGTTCCACCCCGCCCCGGTGTGCACCGCGGCCATGGTCCGCCTTCCCGCCGTAGCTTCCGAAAATCAATTGATAAAATTCCCAAAGAAGGTTAAATTTACGAGTTTCGAAAAACTACCCTGAGGATGCAGGGCATCCTCAGGAGTTTTCGTGCTTTTTGTGCGAAAGCACCCTGTGTGGGTGATGGAAATTGACGGACAGAAGTTGAAATCGAGGTTTGTGTATGTCAGATCCCAATCCGGGCGAAAGCGTTTTGCAGGATCAGTACAACGCCCAAAAGATCACGGTCCTTGAGGGGCTGAGCGCCGTTCGCAAGCGTCCTTCCATGTACATCGGAAACGTTTCCACGGAAGGGTTGCATCACCTTGTGTATGAAGTCGTGGACAACAGCATTGACGAAGCTTTGGCCGGCTACTGCAATCATATTCAGATTCAGATCCATTCAGACGATTCCGTCACGGTAGAGGACAACGGCCGGGGCATCCCTGTGGACCTGCACGAAAAGGAAAACATACCGGCAGTAGAAGTCGTTATGACCAAGCTCCATGCCGGCGGAAAATTCGACAATTCCACCTACAAGGTTTCGGGGGGACTCCACGGGGTGGGGGTTTCTGTGGTGAACGCCCTCAGTGAATATCTCGTCGTGGAAATCCGCCGAGACGGCAAAGTCTATACACAGCGCTATGAGCGCGGTGCGCCGGTTACTCCCCTCGCCGTGAAGGGAGAAACACAAAGGCGAGGGACTCGGGTCACTTTCAAGGCCGATCCGGAGATTTTTACCGAAACGGAAATGAGCTTTGACGTTCTGGTGCAGAGGTTGCGAGAGCTGGCTTTTCTGAATCCCGGGGTCCGTATCGACCTGGCCGACGAAAAAACCCTCAAGGAGAGAAGCTTCTGCTACGAAGGAGGCCTCATTTCCTTTGTGGAGTATCTCAACAAGAACAAGGAGCCCCTCCACCCCGAAGTGATCAAGTTTGAAGGGGAAAAACAGGGAATCGCCATTGACGTGGCCCTGCAGTACAATCAGACCTACAACGAAAAGATTTTTACTTTCGCTAATAATATCAATACAAAGGAAGGTGGGTCTCACTTGGCGGGCTTTAAGGCCGGGCTCACGCGCTCTATCAAGCAGTATGCCGTTCAGACCAAAATGTCCAAAGGAGATCTCGAAAAGCTATCGGGTGACGATGTCCGCGAAGGGCTGAGCGCCATTGTCAGTGTAAAGCTTTCGCAGCCTCAGTTTGAGGGGCAGACCAAAACGAAATTGGGCAACAGTGATGTCAAGGGCCTCGTGGAGAATCTTGTCTACGAAAAACTTTCCATCTTTTTCGAAGAAAACCCAAAAGTTATCAAGATCATCCTGGACAAGGTCCTGGAAGCGGCACGTGCCAGAGAAGCCGCCCGCAAGGCACGGGATCTCACGCGGCGCAAAGGAGTCTTGAGCGATCATTCCCTGCCGGGAAAGCTGGCGGACTGCCAGGAAAGGGATCCCGCCAACAGTGAAATTTTCATTGTCGAGGGAGATTCTGCTGGTGGGTCTGCCAAGCAGGGGCGCGACCGCAAGTTTCAGGCGATCCTGCCCTTGAGGGGAAAAATTCTCAATGTGGAGAAAGCGCGCTTCGACAAGATGCTGGAGAACCAGGAGATCCGCAACATGATTTCGGCTCTGGGGACCGGTGTGGGGAAGGACGAATACAACCCCGACAAGCTGCGCTATCACAAAACCATCATCATGACGGATGCCGACGTGGATGGGGCTCATATCCGTACGCTCCTGCTCACCTTTTTCTTCCGCATGATGCCCGAGCTCATCGAGCGGGGAAACCTGTTCATTGCGCAGCCTCCCCTCTACCGGGTAGCCGTCGGGAAGCAGGAACATTACCTGAAAGACGAAGCCCAGCTGAATGCTCTCCTGCTGCGCAGGGCTGTGGAAAAGAGGGAAGTTTACCTGCCCGGCCGGGAAGGTGTATTGCCTCCCGAAGAGTTGATAGGACTGATGCAGACATTTTCCCGTTATGAGGAAATCGTGGAGCGGCTGTCTCAGCGGGGAATGCCGCGGAGGCTCATTGAAGAGCTCATCAAGATCGTCGCCACGAATCGCCTGGTTGTTGCAGATCCGGAAACTTCTTCCACTCTGATAGTGGAGCTGGAAGCGCTGGGCTACGAAGTTCTCGCCATGGAAGCGGCCGAGGAAGAGCAGGGGCACGACCTGGAGCTCTGGGATCCCAAGTCCGCCGACGGTCAGGTGCGCATTCGTTTGGAGCATCGCTACCTTCAATCGGGGGAATTCAAGAAGCTGCTGGAGCTGTACAATCAACTGGAGATCTTTCACCAGACGCCCTACCGCGTGAAGGATGCTCAGGGTGCTGAAGAACAGTTCGAGCATCCCAGGGTGCTTTTCCAATATCTCATGGAAGAAGCCCGGAAAGGGACAAACCTGCAGCGCTACAAGGGTCTCGGGGAGATGAATCCCGAACAGCTTTGGGAAACCACCATGAATCCCGAGAAGCGTACACTCCTTCAGGTGCGCATCGAGGACCAGTATCAGGCGGACGAGCTTTTTACGACCCTGATGGGGGATCGTGTGGAACCTCGCCGGGATTTTATCCAATACAATGCACTGGAATTCAGGGAGCTCGATATTTAGTCCCCCAGGCTCCAGGAACAGGATCTTGACGCGGCTGACTTCCTTCCTGCAGAGGCTCCTGCCACCGCTCGCGAGAGAAGCTCGGCCACAGGAAGTGCTTAGATGGATCAGAATTCAATCAACATCG
>DAIQOB010000053.1:0-4578 GCA_036788075.1 Syntrophobacteraceae bacterium | reverse complement strand
GAGAGAAGCTCGGCCACAGGAAGTGCTTAGATGGATCAGAATTCAATCAACATCGAAGATGAAATCAAGCTTTCATACCTCGATTATGCCATGAGCGTCATCATCGGGCGTGCCATTCCGGACGTTCGAGACGGCCTGAAGCCTGTGCATCGGCGCATTTTGTTTGCCATGCACGAGCTTAAAAACGATTTCAACAAGCCCTACAAGAAGTCCGCGCGCATCGTGGGTGATGTCATCGGTAAGTACCACCCGCACGGAGACATGGCCGTTTACGATGCGTTGGTGCGCATGGCGCAGGATTTTTCCATGCGCTACCTCGTGGTGGATGGACAGGGAAACTTCGGGTCCGTGGACGGAGACCCTCCAGCGGCCATGCGTTATACAGAAGTGCGCATGCACCGACTCGGCCATGAATTCCTGAGGGACATCGAAAAGGAAACCGTCAGTTTCCAGCCGAACTATGACAGTTCTCTCCTGGAACCGACGGTCCTGCCCACACGGGTACCGAGTCTCCTGCTGAACGGCTCCTCGGGAATCGCCGTCGGGATGGCGACCAATATTCCTCCACACAACCTTCGAGAACTCTGCAGAGGGCTCCTGGCCCTTCTCGATGACCCTGACATCAGTATCGCCGAGCTCATGCGCCACATTCCGGGGCCCGATTTTCCCACGGGAGGCTTCATTTATGGCCGCGACGGCATCAAAGATGCTTACGAAACAGGTCGGGGCATCATTAAGATGCGGGCTCGCGTGGATGTCGAAGAGTCGGGGAGGAAGAGCCATCTCATTGTCACGGAGCTCCCGTACCAGGTAAACAAAGCCCGCCTCCTGGAACGCATCGCCGAGCTTGTCAAGCTGAAAAAGATCGAGGGCATTCAGGACATCCGGGATGAATCGGACCGGGACGGGATGCGGATGGTTCTCACGCTGCGTCAGGGGGACGAACCGAAAGTCGTTGAAAATCAGCTTTACAAGCACACGGCTCTGGAAAGCAGCTTCGGGGTCATCATGCTGGCGGTGGTGGACAACAAGCCCGAAGTCTTGAATTTGAAGGGGCTTCTGCAGAATTTCCTGGACTTCAGGCGCCAGGTGGTGATCAAAAGGACGCAGTACGAGCTGCGCCAGGCGGAAAAACGCATTCATATATTGGAGGGCTTGAAGATCGCCCTCGACAATCTGGATGAAGTCATCCAGCTCATCCGGGCCGCGGCCAACCCTCCCGAAGCCAAGCGGCGCCTCATCGAACGCTTCGGGTTCACCGATGTCCAGGCTCAGGCCATTCTGGATATGAGACTGCAGCGTTTGACGGGGCTGGAGCGGGAAAAGATTATCGAGGAGTACAACCAACTCCTAAAGGAAATCGAGCGCCTTCGCCAGATCCTCGCTTCCTCAGTCCTCCTGGACGGTGTCATTCGCGATGAGATCAAGGAGCTGGTCGATCAATACGGTGACCTGCGCAAAACGGAAATTGTTGCTGAAACGGGAGATATCTGCATCGAGGACCTCATCGCCGATGAAGAGATGGTCGTCACGATCTCGAGGGCCGGCTATATCAAGCGGACTCCGGTGGCCATTTACCGCAGTCAGAAGCGGGGAGGCCGGGGACGCAGTGGGATGAGCACACGGGAGGAGGATGTCGTCACGACTGTCTTCACGGCATCCACTCACGATTATCTGCTCGTGTTCACCAATCGGGGCCAGGTGTTCTGGCTGAAGGTCTATGAAATTCCTGAAGTGGGTCCCTCGGCTATCGGTAAGGCCATCGTCAATTTGCTTCCCTTGCAGGACGGAGAGAAAATGCAGACCATCCTGCCTGTGAAAGAATTTACGGAAGGGCACTATGCCGTCATGGCCACTCGGAACGGAGTGGTCAAGAAGACGGAACTGGCGGCCTACAGCAACCCGCGCTCCAACGGGATCAGGGCCATCGTACTGGATGACGACGATGAACTGATCAGTGTCTCCATCACCGACGGCAGCCGTCATCTCTTCTTCATGAGCAAATCCGGGAAGTCCATTCGTGTGGAGGAGCAGGATTTCAGACCTCTGGGAAGAGTCAGCCGCGGCGTACGGGGAATGAATCTCGACGGCAGCCAGCTGGTGGGCATGGATGTGATCGATCCCGGCAAGTCGATGCTCGTCGTCACGGAGAACGGCTTCGGCAAGCGGACGCCCAATGAAGATTACCGACCCCAGAGCAGAGGGGGCAAGGGAGTTCTGAATATCCGCATCACAGAACGCAACGGCGATGTCATCGGCTTTCGGCAGGTGGCGGAAGAAGACGATATTCTGCTCATTACAGACCGGGGGCGCCTCATTCGCGTCCCCATCGCAGAGATGCGCAAAATCGGGCGAGTGACGCAGGGTGTCCGGCTTATGGGCCTGGACGAGGGAGAAAAAGTCGTAGACATAACGGTTTTGGCGGAATCCGACGACACGAGGGAAGACTTGGAGGAAACCAGGGAAGACTCCGACGAGACCAGGGAAGATACGGAGGATTGATGGAACATTCTGGACCGATCAGTGTTCTGGGAGCAGGGGCCTGGGGAACGACCCTGGCGCAGTTGTTGGCAGGAAAAGGCTATCCTGTGGACCTGTGGGTATTCGAGGAAGATCTCTGCGGCATCATACGGGAAACTTGCGAAAACAGGTACTACCTCCCCGGCTTCACCCTCAGCAGAAACATCACTCCCCACAATGACCTCAGGAGTGTCGTGCAGGATCATGACTTCCTTGTCATGGTGGTCCCTTCCCATGTGTATCGACAAGTAGCCATGCAGATGCTTCCTTTTTTGAAGCCGGGTGCGGTGGTGGTGAATGCCACCAAAGGCATTGAGAATGAGACGCTACTCACCATGTCGGGCATCTGGAACGATATTCTTCCCCAGAAGGACTACATTCATGAACTGACCCTTTCAGGGCCTTCCTTTGCCCGGGAAGTGGTCCAAAAGACTCCGACAGCCGTCACTGTTGCCGGTGATGCCATCGAAGTGGCTCAGAAAGTTCAGCACATTTTTGCGACGGATTATTTTCGCGTATACACCAGCCTGGACAAAATCGGAGTGGAGCTGGCCGGTGCCCTCAAAAATGTCATTGCCGTGGCTGCCGGAGCCTGTGACGGGTTGGGCTTCGGGCTCAACAGTCGCGCTGCGCTCATCACGCGTGGCCTGGCGGAAATTTCACGGCTGGGCGTCAAGATGGGCGCCCACCCCCTGACGTTTGCAGGATTGGCCGGCATGGGAGACCTTGTTCTGACCTGCACAGGTGATCTCAGCCGCAACCGCACCGTGGGGATGCAGCTGGGGCAGGGGCGCAAGCTCAAAGAGATCCTGGCGGAAAAGCGAACCGTGGCGGAAGGTGTCAAAACGACGCGCTCAGCCTATTATCTGGCACAACGCATGGGAGTAGATATGCCCATCACGGAGAGGGTCTACCAGGTGCTTTATGAAGACAAGGACCCCAGGACGGCTGTCCAGGAGCTCATGGGGCGAAACCTCAAGCACGAACTGGAGCACGAGTAAGTTTCTCATCATCGAAGGCGCGGCAATGGAGCAATAATTGTTGGTTTGGCGGGAGCTGTTCATGTATATTGAAGACATTGTCTGTTACTCGTACTGCTGGTCCGGGGTTCCATATTCCATTGGCATCAATGACCCGATTTTCTTGGAGTCATCCCATGACCGATCCTACAGATGCAATCTTGAGCGCCGAAGAAAAGCCGCGGCAAGAATCTGTCGCTCAAAATTTGTGCTCCGTCATTTCTGAGCGAGTCAAAAACAAGAAGGAAAGGTATCGGAATTATAATTTCGAACGGGAGCAGGAAGAGGCTTTCGCCACTTTTTTTGATTTGGCCCAGGAATATACGAGCCTTGATGTGCTCTACCTCATCTGTGTGCTGGTGCCCAGGGAATTCCTCAAAATCGAAAGCAGCCTCTATGTCATCCAACCCAAGACGTCGCGACTGGAGAAGGTCTGTACCAGCATTGATGGATTGATTCCCAAGGAGCAGCGGGTTGCCAGTGATTTGACTTTTACTGAACGGCCTTATGAAACGGAAAGCGGCATGATTTTCCCCATCCGGGGAAATGAGGCCCTCACCAAGCGCATCCCATTCCTCAGTAAGTGTCCGGTCCTCGGGCTCTTCGAAGTATCCCCCAAAGCCGGGTTGGACTCGATGAAGCAGTTCTTCCTTGAAAAATTCACCAACCGCATCGGGTTCAACCTCCATCAGAAAATGCTCATTCAGCAGAATATCGACCACCTGAAATTCATCAATCAGCTGGTTTCCGATATCGAGCACAACGTGATTTCGCCCAACATGTACTACAAGCTCTTTCTCATCCGCCTGAAGAAAAATCTGGCAGCCTATGCTCAGGCGCAGGAGCGCCTGAATGACATGCTGAATTCCCTGAAGGGGCGTGATGAAGATCTTTTCAAGGAACTGTATGAAATCAGTCACTTCATCGAACGCAACACACAGACCCTGGAGGAGGATTGGAGGGCTCTTTCGAAACACTACGAGCACACCAGCCTTTTTCTGGAAACACTGCTAAGGCGGGACCATTTCGAGAAGGGCAC
>DAIQOB010000052.1:0-10844 GCA_036788075.1 Syntrophobacteraceae bacterium | reverse complement strand
GCCCTCCGTGGCCAGTTCCTGAACCCCGGTGAGCACCACGCCGCCCTTCTCCGCTCTCTCTTCGTATGTCATCCTCAAAGAACCCGCGGGTCGCCGCCTCGTCCCCGGCATATTCTGCACGCTCCTGGGCAGCGCCTTCATCGCCGGCAACGATTTCTCCCTTTCCAGGACAGCCCTGTGGGGGGATTTCCTGGCGCTGGCGGGAGCCTGGATGGCCACTGGCTACCTCCTGGCGGGAAGGATAGCCAGGCGATCTCTCGGGCTGACCGCCTACACTTTCGGGAGCTACGGCTCTGCGGGGATAATACTTCTCTCATTTTGTCTCCTGACAGGCAGCCCCCTGGCCGGTTTTTCCACGAAGACATACACGGCGCTGACACTGCTGGCCCTGGTTCCCCAGTTGCTCGGCCATACCAGCTTCAACTGGACCTTGAAATACCTCTCCCCCACCTCCGTAGCCGCTTTGATCCTGGGGGAGCCCATCGGGGCCACCCTCCTCGCCGCCGTTTTCCTGGGAGAAACCGTATCTCCTCTGAAGGGAATAGGGCTCGCCATATTGTGCACCGGCATTGTTTTGAGCACACAACCGCCAGCTGCTCCGACCGCCCATGAAGACGTGCCGGCCGACGCTGCCCGCGGAATATCCCCGTGCAATTCCTCAGGAGTTGAAGTTGACAGTCTCGCAGAAAAAAAGTAGTTTCAACCTTCGAATGCGAGAGGCTAAACTGTCGGTAATTTGCTTTTTACACTGAAAACAGGTGAAACATGTTCGTAATCAGCAATCTCTTCAGTGCATTGGCCACAATCCTCCACATTGTTCTCAATGGCTACATGTGGATCATCGTTGCGCGCGCCATCCTGTCATGGGTGAATCCGGACCCCTATAATCCCATTGTCCGTTTTCTCTACAGCATAACGGAGCCCGTGCTTTTGACGATACGGAGGCGACTGCCGGTCAATTTCGGGGGAATCGATTTCTCACCCATGATCGTACTTCTTGCCATCGTTTTCCTGGACAATTTTGTGGTGGGAACCCTGGCTCAGTTGGCCATGAGACTTGGGAGCTAGCCCGTCGGGGAGCAGCAGCGTTATGGCATGGGATACGGTTGAAATACAGCACAGGCGTTTTCGCACCCGCTGGATGGGCCTGGACCCGCGGGAAGTGGAAACCCTCGTTCAGCAGATGGCCGAAGAAACACAGCGCATCAAGCTGGAAAACGCCGCATTGCGCAAAGATCTTCAAGAACGCGATGAAGAGCTCAAGGAATACAAAGGGCGCGAGAAAGCGATCCGCAACGTCCTCATGACGGTCCACAAGAGCGCCGAACAGATCAAGGAAAGCGCGGAGAAAGAGGCGAAGCTCATCGTGGCCCAGGCGGAGCTCAACGGCGAGAATATCCTGAGGGAAGCCAACGAACGACTGACGCGGCTCCATGCAGAGATCAACGAATTAAAGCGCCACCGCATGCAGCTGGAGGCAAAGCTGCGATCCGTCCTGGAATCGTATCAGCAGCTCCTCGATATGGAAAAAGGGGACGAAGACGAACTGGAGCAACCGAACAAAGTGACACTCTTGAGCCGATGAACCCGGCGCCGACACATGGGGAAAAGATGACGATCAGCAAAGAATTATTGGATATTTTGGCCTGTCCCAAGTGCAAGGGATCCATTATCCTGACGGAAGCCGGGGATGGCTTGATCTGCAACCAGTGCAGGCTGCTCTATGAAATTCGGGACGGGATCCCCATCATGCTCATCGATGAGGCCAAGCCACTGCAAGACTAAGGTCCTTCTGAATGCACAACCCTTTGCAACTTTCGCGGGAACAAAAGAAGCATCTCCTGGAAGCCATTGAACGCTTTCCCCGCTGCCGCATCCTGGTGGCGGGCGATCTCATGCTGGATCGCTTCATCTGGGGAGAGGTGCACCGGATTTCGCCGGAAGCCCCGGTACCGGTCGTGGAAGTCCGCGAAGAAACCCAGCTTCTGGGGGGAACGGCCAATGTGGTCCATAACGTGGCAGCGCTCGGAGGCAAGGCGGTCGTGGCGGGGGTCATCGGCGACGACCTCCCGGGGGAGGCCCTCACCCGGCTGCTGCAGGGCATTCATGTTCCCACCGAGGGCCTCATTGTGGAAACGGACCGCCAGACCACCCTCAAAACACGCATCATCGCTCAAAATCAGCAGGTGGTCCGGCTGGACCGCGAATGCAAGAGCCCGCTGCAGAAGGAATCCGTTCGGCGCATCCTGGCCTACATCGAAGACAGCCTGGCCCAGACAGACGGCATCATCATTTCGGATTACGCCAAAGGCGTCGTCTCCCCGGAATTCATGGACGCGCTGCGATCCATTACGGCCGGGAGCGACCTGCCCGTCATCGTGGACCCCAAGGTGCAGCATGCCGACCTCTACCGGGAAGTCACCATGATCACTCCCAACCACCACGAAGCGTCACGCATGAGCGGAGTGGACATTCGCGATGAGCAGACACTCATCGAGGCGGGAAAGGCTCTCCTGGACCGGCTTCAATGCCGTACAGTCCTCATCACACGCGGGAAGGAGGGCATGAGTCTCTTCCACCGGGACGGCCGGGTGATCCACATCCCCACCGTGGCCCGACGCGTCTTCGACGTAACGGGAGCGGGAGACACGGTCATCGCGGCTTTGACTCTGGGGTATGTGGCAGGCTTATCCATGGTGGATTCGGCACTGCTGGCCAATCTAGCCGCCGGGATCGTGGTGGGTGAGGTGGGAACGACCGCCGTTTCAGCCCGGCAGCTCCAGGCCTTACTGGAAGATAGATCATGAGTGAGCCCAGGCCACCTCTGCCGGCGAAGCTCGTCATGGGGTTTCTCTTCCGCGATTTTCAACTGCAGCGCCAGGTTCTGGAACGTTTGCGCCTGGAATACGGACCCATGGATTTTCTGACGGAACCTGAGCTTTTTACATATACTCAGTATTACGAACGGGAAATGGGCCCCGGAATCCATCGCCAGACTGGCAGCTTTCTCCATCTGGTTCCCGTGGAAGCCCTGCCGGCCATCAAACGCTTCACCAACGCCCTGGAAAAAGAAAGTGCACCGGAAGGAAAGCGCCGGATCAATGTCGATCCCGGGCTCCTCAGTGAAGAGCGCCTCATCCTTGCAACAGGAAAGAACTACACGCACCGCGTCCACCTCCAGAACGGTGTTTACGCCGATTTGACCCTCATCTACCAGGGAGGGGCCTACCAGCCGCTTCCCTGGACTTACCCCGACTACCAAAATCCGGCGCTGCGCCATTTCCTGGGTATCCTGAGGATGAAGCTCGCCTATCAGCGGAGCGGGCGGTTGCCCCGCAAGTACTTCCCGAAAGGAGAAACTCCTTGATCTGCAGCATGACCGCCTTTGGGCGAACTCAAAAAGAAGCAGGCGGCTATTCCATCACCGTGGAAATCCGCACCCTCAACGGCCGCTACCTGGACATCGTCCTGCGGCTGCCCAAGAACTACCTGGAGCTCGAGGAGCCCCTTCGGAAGCAGATTTCCCAGGCGGCGCGGCGCGGCCGCATCGAAGTTTTTGTCCAGATAGAATCCACGGAAATCGAGCAAAAAGCTCCCCGGCTCGACATCCCCCTGGCCCGCTACTACTGGGGACAGCTGCAGGAGCTGCAGCGGGAGCTCCCGGGGATCGATCCTCCCAAATTGAAGCACCTTCTCAGCATTCCCTACATTTTCGAATCGCGCAAAGTAGAGGGAGACCGGGAAGCTCTGCGCAGTATCCTTTCCGAAGCCGTTGCGGAAACTCTAAAGCAGGTGCACGACATGCGGTGCCGCGAAGGGGAAGCCCTCCTGCAGGACTGCCTGGGCCGCCTGAAAAGCCTGCGTCAGGATCTGTCCATAATTGACAGCCGCAAAGACCTCA
The DNA here is from genome assembly GCA_036788075.1 of Syntrophobacteraceae bacterium. Taxonomy (GTDB): domain Bacteria; phylum Desulfobacterota; class Syntrophobacteria; order Syntrophobacterales; family Syntrophobacteraceae; genus Desulforhabdus. Next base: position 6,943 of record DAIQOB010000052.1, on the reverse strand, counting down.
TCCTGGAAGAATACCAACAGAGGCTGCGGGATCGGATCCAGGAACTGCTCGGAGAAGTGCAGGTGGACGAGAACCGCATTCTGCAGGAGGCGGCGTGCTCGGCGGAACGGGCGGACATCAACGAGGAAATCGTTCGTTTGAACAGCCACTTCCAACAGATGGAGGCAATGCTGACAGCTCCCCGGGAAGCGGACGGAAGAAAGCTCGACTTCCTCACCCAGGAATTGCACCGGGAAGTCAATACCATCGGCTCCAAAACCGGTGATCTGGAGGCCCTGCAGGCGGTCGTCCGCATGAAGAGCGAGATCGGCAAACTGAAGGAACAGGTTCAGAACATCGAATAGCGCCAACCCGGGCGGCCCGTATCGACGGTGACGCCACGACCTTTCCAACGGGCGGTCAGCACTTGCCGGAAGGAAACAACGACCGGCACCCGCAGGAGAGGTTCAGACGATGCAACACAAGCCAAAGTGAGGGTTTTATGGAAGTGAAATTGCTGAACATCGGTTTCGGAAACACCGTGCTCGCCAATCGTGTCGTCGCCATCGTGTCGCCGGCATCGGCCCCCATGAAGCGGCTCAAAGAAGACGCCAAGCTGGCCAATAAGCTGGTGGATGCCACCATGGGGCGCCGGACGCGATCCATCATCATCACGGACAGCGACCACGTCATTCTCTCGGGCGTTCAGGCCGAAACCATCGCTCAACGGCTCCTCACAGACACCAGCCCGAAGGACGCCAACACTCTCAAAGCGGAAAAAGAATAGGACCATGCCTCCACAAGATCAAAGGGGTCAGCTCTTCGTCATTTCCGCTCCATCGGGGGTCGGCAAGACCACCATCATCCGCTCCATCCTGTCGGAGGGGGCTTCCCTGCGTTTTTCCGTCTCCTGCACGACCCGCCTTCCGCGGCAGGGTGAAATCCCCGGCAGGGACTATCACTTCCTGAGCCGGGAAGAGTTCGAAAGCGGGATACAGGCCGGCCGCTTCCTGGAATGGGCCCACGTGCACGGGAAATACTACGGGACGGACGGAGAGCAGATCGAGGAATGGCTCATCGACGGTGAGGACGTGCTCCTGGACATCGATGTTCAGGGGGCCCGCCAGGTGCGCTGCGCTCATCCTCAGGCCCACACCATCTTCATCCTGCCTCCCTCCCTGGAAGCATTGGAAGAGAGGCTCCGAGGCCGGGGCACCGAATCGCGGGAGCAAATGGCCACACGGCTGGCCGCCGCCAGGAGGGAAATCCAGGAGGCTCACTGGTACGATTACATTGTCGTGAACGACATCGTCCAGGAGGCCGCCGCGGATCTGCAGGCCATCTTCCGTTCCTGCCGTTGCCTGAGGAGGCTTCAGATGGAGAGAGTGAGGCCCTACCTCGTCGCCCATTGATTCGACTGCCTGCTTGACGCTCCATCATAAAAGGGATTCCAGCACCATGCCCTCTCCAGGGAAGGAAAAGCACAAGACATCAGGGGATGGAGGACACCGGCAGGAAGGTCGGTCGCACGCACCTCAAGAATTGTGGATCTCGGGAATCAATCCGGTGCGGGAAGCCCTCCGGGCGGATCGCATGATGGTCCGGGAGATGGTCCTGGCCCGGTCGGATCAGAGGGTTCGGGAGCTCATGGAATGGGCCGCCGATAAGAACATTCCATGGAGGCAGGTCAGCCGGGAATTCCTATCGGCACAGGTCGGGCACGAGCACCACCAGGGAATAGCCGTCCTGGCGGGCGAATACCCTTACGCCTCCCTGGAATCGATGCTCGAAGCGCCGCCCCGGGAACGGGAGCCCCTCATCGTCCTCGATTGCATCCAGGATCCCCAAAACCTGGGGGCTCTCCTCAGAAGCGCCTGTTTCCTCGGTGCAAAGGGCATGGTGCTGCCCGCCGATCGCTCGGCCAAGGTCACGGCGGCGGTTGTCAAGGTCGCTGCTGGAGCCACATCCTACCTGCCCATTGTACAAGCCACCAACCTGGCCCGGACACTGGACGCCATGAAAGCATCCGGACTCTGGATCGTCGGGCTGGATGTGGGAGGAACCCAATCCATTTATGAAGCGGATCTGACTCTGCCTCTCGCCCTCGTGGTGGGAAACGAGCAGAAAGGGCTGCGCCCCCTCGTGCGCAAACACTGTGACTTTCTGGTGCAAATTCCGGCCCTGGGGGCCATCCAGTCCCTCAATGCCGCCACCGCCGGCGCCGTCGCACTGGCGGAAGTCCAGCGGCAGCGCCTCATGAAGGGAAAATAGCGGTTGCCGTGGCTCTTCACACCCTGACCCATTCGCAGCAGGCCCTCATGTGCGGGAAGCAGCCCTGCTCCCAAACAGGGCCGTACCGACGCGAATCAGCGTCGCCCCCTCCTCGATGGCGACTTCGAAGTCATGGCTCATGCCCATGGAAAGCTCCGTCAACAATTCGGGGTTCGGAGCCTCCTGTCGCAATACTCCCAGGAGCCTCCGCAGCATTTGGAAATAAGGACGCACTTCTTCAGGATTTTCTAAATAGGGTGGCAGGGTCATGAGGCCCCGCACTTCAAGCCCTTCGTACTGGGAAACGGCCCGGAAGAGCTGCAGCAGTCCTTCAGGAGAAACCCCGCTCTTGCCGGCCTCATCCCCGACATTCACCTGGATGAGAACCGGCATCGTTCTCCCCCGCTTGAGGACCTGCCGGCCCAGCTCTTTGGCAAGGCTCTCCCGATCCACCGTCTCGACCCAGTCGCAGCAGTCTGCAGCCACTCTGGCCTTGTTGGACTGCAGATGACCGATGAAATGCCAGCTGATTTGCATGCCTGAAAAGGCTTCGATCTTCCTGGCGGCTTCCTGGATGTAATTTTCGCCCAGGATCGTGATCCCGGCCTCAAGCCCTTCCCGGACACGGTCCACGGGAACGGTCTTGGTCACCCCCACCAGGCGCACTCCCCCGGGATCGCGGCCGGACCGCAGGCAGGCGGCCTCCATGCGGGACCGTATGTCGGCAAGATTTTCAGCAATGGTGCTCATAGTCCTTCATTCCTTTATCACGTAGCAGAAGCAGCCAGCGCGATGACTCCGTTTGCCATCAGATCCTCCAGGGTTTCGCACAGGGGAAGCCCCACCACGTTGGTGTAGGACCCCTCGATGGAGCGTACGAGAAAGGCGCCCATCCCCTGGATGCCATAGGCCCCGGCTTTGTCCATGGGCTCCCCGGTGGCCACGTAGGCATCGATTTCGGCGGCGTCCAGGGGCTTGAAATGCACGAGCGTCCGGACGGAGCGGACGTGGACAAAATGCCTCAGCCCATGCTCCAGGCAAACGCCGCTGATGACTTCATGACTCCGGCCCGACAGCTGCCGCAGCATACCGGCTGCGTCATCAACGTTTTGCGGCTTCCCGAAAATCGTCCCACCCAGCACCACGATCGTATCGGCAGCCAGGACCCAGCAGTCCGGAAACTGTCGGGAGACAACTTGCGCCTTTTCTTTCGCCCACCCCTCCACCAGGCTTCGGGGAGCTTCCCCTTCCCCCCCCGTTTCGTCAATGTCGCTGGGAACAACTTCAAAGGAAAGCCCCATGGTGGTGAGCATTTCCCGTCGGCGGGGCGAGGACGAAGCCAAAACCAGGGGCTGCAGGGTGCGGAAAAGGGTTTTTCGTCCGGTTTCTGAGGGACTCATGCGGACACCCATCGCGAGGATTGGGCCTCTTCCATGCGGAACACCCCATGGGCATTGCGGGTGGTCTGCCGGGCGACCTCTGTCAGGGAAGCGCCGCGCAGTTCGGCCACCTTTTCGGCGGTGTGAAACACGTAGGACGGCTCATTGGGCTTTCCGCGGAAGGGCACGGGAGTCAAATAAGGAGCGTCCGTTTCCAGGAGCAGGCGATCGAGGGGAGCCCGGCGCACGACTTCCTGCAGCTTGGTCGCTTTGGGAAAAGTGACGGTGCCGGGAACCGACAGATAGAACCCCAGATCCAGGCATCGCCGTGCAATCGCCCAGTCGCCGGAAAAGCAGTGGAGAACCACACCCTGGAGGGATCCCACGTAAGTCTTGATGATGGACATGAAATCGTCATAGGCGTCGCGGATATGAAAAACGACAGGGAGACCGACTTCACAGGCCAATTCCAATTGGCGGTGGAGGCATTCCCGCTGGAGCGGCCGCGGTTGGCGATCCCGATAGTAGTCCAGTCCGATTTCTCCCACAGCCAGGACCCGGTCCCGGCGAGACAGATCCCGCAGGCGATCCAGGGAACGCGGGTCGAGATCGAAGGCATCGTGGGGATGGATTCCCACCGTGGCGTAGAGCTCGGGACGGCTTTGAGCCAGCTCCACAGCCCTGGCGCTGGAAGGAAGGTCTATTCCTATGGTGATGATTTCAGCGACCCCTTTTTGGGCGGCACGGGAAAGGACTGCCTCCAGGTCTGAAAATTCCGGAAAATCCAGGTGTGCATGTGTATCGATGAGTGCTTCCACTACGTCTCTCTCTTCTGGGAGCCCCTCCCTGCTTCAACTTACCTGAAAGATAAAGGTGTCATGACGGGTGAGTGGTGCCACCCAATAGCGTTGACTTAACCCACTTTCGTCATTCCGGCGAAAGTCGGGATCCAGCTGGACCCCGGTTTTCACCGGGGTGACGTTGAGTCAACAACATTGGCGGTGCTCCCCACGACCCTTTCCCCGGCAAGCGCATCGGGGCCGATGTTCAACAAATCGCGAGCAGGCGTGCTTCGCCTTTTTGCCTTGCCCGCCTTTCCATCTCCATCTATAATGCGGGTCGTTTCAAAAGGAGCGACCCTTCGAGATTTCTAACGATAACCCATGGACCGACGGGACTGTTCTTTATGCAAAAGACCCTCATTTCTTTTATACTCGCCGCCCTATTTACCATGGTTCTGACATGTCAGGCAAGCTGGGCCGCAAAAGCTTACATCACCGATCCCCAGGATGTGCCGTTGCGGGCAGCCCCCGGGAAGCAGAAAAAGATCCTTGTGAACATTCCGTCGGGTGCCGGCGTGGAAATCCTGAAGGGCGAAGAATGGACGCTTGTGCGTTACACGCAGGCATCGGGCACTCCCCTAAACGGCTGGGTCCCCACGGCCGCCTTGGGAGCCCGCCCTCCTGAGGCACAACTGACGAAGGAGCTTGAAGAGGAAAATACCCTCCTGAAGGAGAGAGTTGCCTCCCTGGAACGGGAAAAAACCGAGCTGGCACAAAAGCAGAGTGACGTGGCGGCAAAACTGAGCAAGGTGGAGCATGCCTACGATTCGCTCAAGACCGGCTCGACAGACTATTTGAAGTTGAAGGAGCAGTACGATTCCGCCAAATCGAACCTGGAAAGTGCCCAAGAGGAATTTCAGACCCTCAAGCAGGAGAACGACAGCCTGAAGCTTTCCCAGCGCATCAAATGGTTTGCAGCAGGAGGAATGGTCCTCCTCGCCGGATGGTTCATCGGATGGATCACTGGCCGCCAGGGAAAAAAGCGCCGCTCCAATTACTTCTTTTAGGGTGTGTGAAGGCTGGGGAAGCGAACCGGTAGAAAGATTTAATCATTCGTTTTTAATGGCAATATTCTATCGGCATTCTAAAAGGTCACCCGATGGAGTTTTATTGACAGCCTGACTCGCCCTATGCTATTGACAGGCTGGTCTTGCTGAAAAGCCCCCGTAGCTCAGGCGGATAGAGCACAAGATTCCTAATCTTGGTGCCACAGGTTCGAGTCCTGTCGGGGGCACCAGAAATTCAAGGGGTTACGAGAAATCGTAGCCCCTTCGTTTTTATTTGAAAAATCGGACAAGCCATTAATTTTTTATATCGGCTCACCCCAAGTAATGTTCCCCGAATGCGCAGACAATCACGCATCGACATAACGGGAGCACAATGTCATATCATCGCGCGAGGCATTGAGCGTCACAACATATTCCTTCGAGCGACGTTATGCACTGACATCCGGCGGGATGGATATGGATTTCGTTGCAAGAAGAGTCGCGACTCTCTTGAATATTGATGCCGAAGATATATGGTTTCAAGGGAAGACAAAAGAGCTTGTGCGGGCTCGAAGCTTGCATTGCTTCCGGGCCGTGCGTGAACTGGGAATGAGCATGGCTGCCATTGCACAACGATTGAACCTATCTACCGTGGGTGTAAGCAAGTCGGTTGTGCGAGGAGCCGAGATCGCAAAGAAAGAAGGACTGGTCCTGAACTAAGTTAATAAGTTGAGTGCGTCCCTCTTAGCTCCCTAATTCTTTCTTCTTCTCGCTCCCAAGCCGTCCACCGTTGAATTTGGGCGTTGGCAAAGGATTTATCAGCATGATTCGTGGATGTACGCCATCTGACCTCGAGCAAATGCATGCCGTTATCAACGACGCTGCTCAGGCATACAAGGGAGTTATCCCGGACGACCGTTGGCATGAGCCCTACATGCCAATGGAGGAACTGAAGGCCGAAATTCGTGACCGAGTGGTATTCTGGTGTTTGGAGGAGGACGGGCAGCTGATCGGCGTGATGGGCATCCAAGAAAAGGGGGACGTCGTGCTCATTCGCCATGCCTACGTCAGAACATCGCGTCGGCGCGGCAGGATAGGCACCCAATTGCTGAAACATCTGGAAGGTCTTACAACAAAGCCAATCTTGATCGGTACATGGCGGGCGGCCACCTGGGCGATTGATTTCTATGAGCGCAATGGCTACTTGATCCAATCCCGTGAAGAGACGGATCGATTACTCAGGCGGTACTGGAATATTCCGGAACGCCAGATTGAAACCTCGGTGGTGCTGGCAAAGTCCGCTGAAAGGACGGCCAACCAATAAGTCGAGCCGACCTCGTGGCCTTGGCGGCAAACGGTTCGATGGGACCGCCGAAAAGCTGCGCTTCTCAGTTCCCCGTCGCCTTTGCCGCCGTGCGATACCTCAATCCAAACGGTCGGGGAAGGGAAAAAGAGATGGCAAAGAGATGCCGATGGTGCGGAGAGA
>DAIQOB010000051.1:0-10857 GCA_036788075.1 Syntrophobacteraceae bacterium | reverse complement strand
ATCGATCACCCTGAGGGACCCTTCCCCGGTGGGGGGGGTGGTGAGGACCGCCGTTTCCAGGGCATTGAGGACGATGCGGGCGTCGCCTCCCGATGCGGCGAGGAGGTAGTCTTCGGCTTCCTGCGAGAGTTTTGCGGGATAGCTTCCGAGACCCTTCTCACGATCCGTCAAAGCGCGTGCAATGAGCGTCCGGAGGTCCTCCTCCGTCAGAGGCTCCAGGACAAGGACCTGAGCCCGCGAGAGAAGAGGACGGATGATCTCGAAGGAGGGGTTTTCAGTCGTGGCTCCCAGGAGCAGCAGCGTCCCGTTTTCCACGTGCGGGAGGAGAGTGTCCTGCTGTGCTTTGTTGAGCCGATGGATTTCATCCATGAAGAGCCAGGTGCGCTTCTTTTCCCGGCCCCAAACACTCAACGCTTCGTCCACGGCGCCCCGAATTTCCCGCGTGCCTGCCATGACGGCGGAAAGGGATACGAGGTGCGTTCCGGTGTGTTGAGCGATAATCGCTGCCAGAGTCGTTTTGCCACACCCTGGAGGCCCCCAGAATATCAAAGACTGGAGTTTTCGGGTTTGAAGGAGGCGGTGCAGGATCCTGCCCTCCGCCAGGAGGTGGCGCTGCCCCACAAAGTCCTCGATGCAGGTGGGGCGCAGCCTTTCGGCCAACGGCGCAAAATCGTGCAGTTTCTCGCGGGAACGGCTTTCAAAAAGATTGAGCTGCTGAACCATTGTCAATTCGACTATTCCCCGAGATAGGCCTGCTGCACCCGCTCGTCGGCGAGAAGCGTGTTACCCGGGCCTTCCAGGATTACCCTGCCCGTTTCCAGGACATAAGCATAATGAGCCACATGAAGGGCCGCCATGGCATTCTGTTCCACCAGCAAAATGGTCGCTCCCTGTTCATTGATGGTTTGAATCGTCCTGAAAACCTCTTCCACCACGAGAGGGGCCAAGCCCAGGGAAGGCTCGTCCAGAAGCACCAGCTTCGGCCGACTCATGAGCGCCCTGCCGAGGGCGACCATCTGCTGCTCGCCGCCGCTCAGGGTCCCGGTCAATTGCTTGCTCCGCTCCCGGAGGCGTGGGAAGAGCGTGTAAACCCACTCCATCTGAACGGCGGCGTCCTTCTGGCTTTGATGATAGGCTCCGAGTTCGAGATTTTCCACCACCGTCAGGTTGGGGAAGACCTTACGTCCTTCGGGACTGATACCGATGCCCCGCTGGATGATGCGATGGGTATCGAGCTTCGTCAGGTCTTCGCCGTTGAACAGCACTGTGCCGCTGCGGGGCCGTTCCAGGCCGACGATGGTTCGGAGCGTGGTGCTCTTTCCCGCTCCGTTGGCTCCAATGAGGGTCACGATCTGCCCCTGCTCCACAGACAGGTGCACGCCTTTCAAAGCATGAATTCCCCCGTAGTAGACATGGAGATCGTTCACTTTAAGCATTCTTCTGCTCTCCAAGGTAAGCTTTGATGACATCGGGATTCTTCTGGATCTCGGCGGGAGTCCCTTCGGCAATGGTGATGCCATAGTCGAGCACCTTGATGCGTTCGCACAGACCCATGACAAATTTCATGTCGTGCTCGATGAGAAAAATCGTAAGCCCGTACTTCTGGCGCAAGCCCCGCACCATTTCCGCCAACTCCATGGTTTCCAGAGGATTCATTCCTGCCGCGGGCTCATCCAGAAGAAGCAGTCTGGGGCGTGTGGCCAGAGCCCTGGCTATTTCCAGGCGGCGCTGTTGGCCATAGGCCAGGGAGGAAGCTTTTTCATCCGCCAGGTGGGCCAGTCCCATTTCCTGGAGGTAGTCCATGGATTCCTCGTGCATCCTGCGTCTTTCCTCCCGATAGCGCGAAAAACCCAGCATGGCTTCCCAAAATCGCGACTGGATCTTGTGATGCATGGACACCATGACATTCTCCAGAACCGTCAGGTCGTTGAAAAGCCGGATGTTCTGGAAAGTCCGCGCGATGCCCCGCGCGGTGATCAGCTGTACGGGGAGCCGGGTGATCTTTTCTTCCTGCCACAGGACCTCTCCCGACGTAGGGGTATAGGCTCCCGTGATCATATTGAAAACCGTGGTTTTTCCCGCTCCGTTCGGTCCAATGAGTCCCACCAGCTCCCCCGGCTGTAGAATCATGGAAAACTCATTCACGGCCGTTAGCCCCCCGAACTGCATTACCAGGCGATCTGCCTGAAAAAATGTGCCCATCACCAAAGGCTCCCTTTCATCTCACCGTGGATTCCTGTCAAAAATCCAGCCCCAGCTCAGCTCCCTCTGTCCCATGATTCCGCGGCGCACAAAAATGATCACCACCATGAGGATGACGCTGAAAATCACCATGCGCATGCCGGGAATCCCGGGGATGGTGAACAAACCCAGGTTCATGGGGCTTTCAACGATGCGCAGCGCTTCTCCTCCCCAGGCAAAGAGCATGGCTCCGATGACGGCTCCCGTCGTGCTGCCCAGCCCGCCCACCACAATCATGATGAGAAGATTGAAAGTGAGAAAGAAGGTGAAGAGGCTCGGAGAAATCGTCGTGATGAGATGGGCGAGTAGACCTCCTGCGACTCCCGAAAAAAATGCGCTGATGAGGAAGGCCAGTAGAAGGTGCTTGAAGGGGTCCACTCCCATGGCACGGGCCGCCGTTTCATCATCCCGGATGGCCTTCATGGCCAACCCGTAACTGCTGTTGATGAGCCGGGTGATCAACAGCACCGTCACGACAGCCACCCCCCAGGACCACCAGAGATTGGTGAATGGAGACAGCCCCTTCAGCCCCAACGGGCCGTTCGTCACCCCCTGCAAAGCATTGCAGAGGACGCGGACGACCTCCCCGAATCCCAGGGTCACAATCGCCAGGTAATCCCCCCGCACGCGAAATACCGGGAAGCTGATGAGAAAGGCGAATACCGTTGCCATGACGCCCCCCGCCAGGAGCGACAGGGCGAAAGGCGCCTGCACGGCACTGAAAGGCCAGACGAGGGGCTGGATGATGAAGTTCAGCTGCTTTTCCATGGGGCTCATGGTGAGGAGTGCCGCGGTATACGCCCCGATGGCCACGAAGGCGTTGGGCCCCAGGTGCAGGATGCCGCAAATACCGTTGATGAGATTGTAGCTCACGGCCAGAGTGATGAAGATGGCCATGTTGTTGAGAATGCGTATGTGGTAGTCCGAACCGTATCGACTGAAAAGGAAAAGAACGCCGCCCAGGAAGATGAGGCTGACCCCGTTGAGTAAAAGATTTCGTTTCTGCCTGTCCATGCTCTCCATTCCTTAACTCTTATCGATGATGGGCTCTCCCATGATGCCCGTTGGCCGAAAGAGCAGCACGAGGATCAATATGACAAAGGCGAAGGCGTCGCGGTATTGAGCCATCTCGGGCACCAAAGCCACAATGAGGATCTCCCCCAGTCCCAGGAGGAATCCCCCCAGCACGGCTCCCACGATATTCCCGATGCCTCCCAGTACCGCTGCAATGAAGGCCTTCAGTCCGGGGAAAACACCCATGAAGGGGTTGACCTGGGGATACTTCATCGCCCACATGATCCCACCAGCTGCGGCGAGCATGGACCCCAGGAGGAACGTAATGGAAATGATCCGGTCCAGATTGATCCCCATGAGGCGCGTCGTTTCGAAATCCTTGGAGGCCGCCCGCATGGCTTTCCCCACTTTGGTGTGGAAAACGATGTAGAGGAGTCCGAAGAGCAGAACGAGGGTGACAACGGGAGTGTACAATGTCAGGACCTGGATGCGCAGACCCAGGATCGGAATGACCCTGTCGAAAATCTCCGGTCTGGGGAAGGCCTTGGGAACCCCTCCAATAAACACCAGCGCGAGATTTTCCAGGAGGAAAGACGCCCCGATGGCAGAGATGAGAAGAGAAATGCGGGGCGCATTTCGAAGAGGTTTGTACGCCGCACGGTCCAGGAGAATGCCCAGCAGACCGGTCGCGATGATCGCAAGGGGAAAGCTCAGGTACCAGGGCAGAGCCAGAAGCGTGGCAGCGTAAATGGCGATATACGCCGCAAACATGAGGAGATCGCCGTGGGCAAAATTGATGAGTCGCAAAATGCCGTAGACCATCGTATAGCCGATGGCCACCAGGCCATAGAGGCTTCCCAGGGAAATCCCGTTGATCAGTTGCTGGAGCAAAATGGTTGAAGTCACGCCGGAGCTCCCTTTTCTCGTTTCCGCGGAAAATGGATCGACTCTCTTTCACTCCCTCCAGGGATCTGCACCGTGAAGGAATGCAAAGCATGCAATTTTAGCATCTATTTCTCAAAAAATAAGGGGAGGTATGCATTCACACCAAAAAGGGCAGGGAGCATCACTGCCCCCTTCCCCTCAAGTTACCTGAAAATTCTCCCTGGCGACAAAATATCTCCGACCTTCGCCATCCACGATCAAGGATTGATGGTCGTTACATAAACGAACTTCCCGTTTTCCACCTTGTTGATGACCATGCTCTTGATGGGATTCCCGTTCTCTCCCATGCTGATAGTCCCTGAAACACCTTTGAAGTCCTTCGTGGCGGCCAGGGCATCCCGTATCTTCGTTCCATCCGTGTCGCCGGCACGTTTGATGGCGTCCACCAGGAGAAAGTAGGAGTCGGCACCCAGGGCGCCAAAGGCGTCTGCATCCTTCTTATACTTTTCTTCGAACCGTTTGATGTATTCTTTAGCCCGGTCCGTGTTAGCCGCCTGCTTGTGGAAATGACCCGTGAAATACATCCCTTCCACCGCCGCTCCGCCGATTTCCAACAAGGGGTCGGCTTGGGCCCCGTCACCCGTCAGAATGGGCTGTTTGATTCCCAGGTCACGGGCCTGCTTGGCCATCAAAGCGTCTTCCGTGTAATAGTTCGGGGCGTAAATGATATCGGGTTTGGCGGCTTGCACGGCGGAGAGTTGAGCGGAAAAATCCTGGTCACCCGTCTGGATGTAAGTGGTAGAGACGATTTTTCCACCGAGCTTCACAAATTCCTTGATGAAGAAATTCCCCAGCCCCACACAGTAGTCCTGACCGATATCGATGATCACGGCAGCCGTCTGAGCCTTCAGTTCGTTGCGGGCAAAACGTGCAGCCACTTCGCCCTGAACGGGATCGATGAAGCACGCCCGAAAAGCGTAGTTCTTGCCCTGGTTCACCAGAGGATTGGTGGCGCTGGGGCTCACCGTGGGAATCTTGGCGGCTTCGGAGATGGGGTTTCCCGCCATGCTGTTTCCGCTGATGGCTTCCCCAATAACCGCTACGACTTTTTCCTTCTCCAGGAGACGCGTCATGGCATTGGCGGCTTCAATCTTGTCGCTCTTCGTATCCACCAGTACCAGCTCTATCTTCTTCCCCAGCACCTCGGGCTCCATTTCATTGGCAATCTTTATGCCTTCGTAGGCCATGGAACCGTACGCTGCCACAGCACCCGTCAACGGCAGGTACATGCCGATTTTAATGGTATCCGCTGCCAGAGCGGGAATGGCCAAAGACGTGAAAAGAAGAGACATGACTGCCATAAGAGCCCATACGCTTTTTTTTCCCATTATTTCCTCCCTGAATGAAGTGTCCATTTCACTCGCTATCCGAGCCCTTCAATTTCCGAATAATGCACTAAATGAATATGTTGCGATCGAACGGTCCATTATTGTCTACTCCACAGCTTTTTTCCTGTCAATGAAAAAGGTTAGGCAGGGGATAACCCCAGTGCATTGCTAAGAGCGACTTATTCTGATATAGGGGAAACGCAACAGGCCGACCATTTGAGAAGAAATCTGAAACCGAGCAGGAAGAGACTTTCATGGCGACAGCTTTGGTGACAGGAGCGACCGGCTTCATCGGGGGCCACGTCGCCGCCCTTCTCCTCCAAAAGGGATGGAACGTCCGGGGGCTGCGACGGCGGGGTTCTCGCCCGACGCCTTCACTCTCCTCCGACATTGAGTGGTACGAGGGAGATCTTCGAAATTTCCAGGAGGTCTGCCGGGCGGTTGCCGGCTGTGACGCCGTACTCCATGTTGCTGCCGATTACCGTTTGTGGGCGAGACATCCCGAAGACATTTACGGGAGCAACGTGGGTGGGACCATCCATGTGCTCGAGGCGTGCCTGGCAGCCCGCGTGCCCCGCGTCGTCTACACGAGCAGCGTCGGTGCCCTGGGTTTGAATGCCGATGGCTCCCCCGCCCATGAAGAGACTCCCGTACGGCTCCAGGATATGGTGGGAGACTACAAGCGCTCCAAGTTCCTTGCAGAGCGCGAAGCGGAGAAATTTGCCGCGCGCGGTTTGCCTCTGGTCATTGTCAATCCCAGTACCCCCGTTGGGCCGGGAGATTGGAAGCCGACGCCCACGGGCAAAATTATTGTGGATTATCTCAATGGCCGGATGCCGGCCTATCTGGACACGGGGCTCAATCTCATCCATGTGAAGGACGTTGCCGCGGGACACCTCCTTGCCCTGGAAAAAGGACGCGTGGGCGAAAAATACATTCTGGGGAACCGGAACCTGACGCTCGCTGAAATTTTCAGGCTTCTGGAAGACATATCCCGAATCCCCGCTCCGCGAATCTGTCTTCCCTATACGCCCATCCTGGCACTGGCATATTTTTTCCAGGCGCTTTCCACGTTCACCCACCGGGAGCCGCTGATCCCCGTCGATGGCGTCAAAATGGCCCGCAAACTGATGTTTTTCGATTCCCGCAAAGCGGTGCAGGAACTGGGGCTCCCCCAGACCCCCGTGGAGGAGGCTCTGAGGGAAGCAGTCGTCTGTTTAGGGAACAGGGATATGCACCCTGAGAGCTGAAATAATGTTTACGTACCTGAGCATATATTTCTTAACATTATGTCCTACTGTCCGTTCGCCCTGAGCCTGTCGAAGGGCACAACCAGACATGCCCTTCGACAGGCTCAGGGCGAACGGTTTGTTTTGTTAGAAAACTTTTGCTAAGGTACTTACGTCAACAATGGTGCGTAAAAACGCACCCTGCGAGAGTCAAAAGACGAGTATGCCATGCGTTTTCCCATGAGTCTTTACGTTTCCATGACAGGGTTTCTCCTCAAAAAAAAGATCCGCGGAGAAGCACGCTACCCCCTCGTGCTGATGCTTGAACCAACGCACCGCTGCAATCTGACCTGCTCGGGGTGTGGCCGTATCCGCGAATACCACGACACACTACACAAGGAAATGTCCCTCCACGAATGCCTCCATGCCGTGGACGAGGCCGCAACACCGGTCGTAACGGTGACAGGCGGTGAACCCCTGCTCTATTCCCACATCCAGGAACTGGTGGAAGGACTCCTGGCCCGAGGCAGGCATATCTACTTCTGCACCAATGGACTTTTGATGGAAGAAAACCTCCACCGGTTTCGCCCGAACTCTCGCTTCACCTGGAACGTGCACTTCGACGGGACCGAAACCGTTCATGACCAGATCATCTGTAAGCAGGGAGGCTTCCGGCGGGCGCTGGCCGGAGTCCGCGCAGCCAAGGCCGCGGGATTCCGCGTCAGCACCAACACGACGGTGTACCGTGAAACGGACGTCGCGGATGTTGAAAAGCTCTTCGAACAGTTGACGGAGGCAGGAGTGGACGGAATCCTGGTGGCGCCCGGATTCAGTTATGGAGAAGTGGCCCAGGAGGTTTTCCTCACGCGGCAGGAGGTCATGGAGAAATTCCGAACGATCCGTTCATGGGAGCGGCGTTTCCCCCTCATCAGCAATCCCATTTACCTGGATTTTCTGACAGGGACGCGAAGCCTTCAGTGCACCCCCTGGGGAAACCCCACACGCAATACGGAAGGGTGGAAATCCCCCTGCTATCTCATCACCGATACGCACTACTCGACGTTTTCCGAGCTCATGAAACGGACCGACTGGGACTATTATGCATCGGGCAGAGATCCCCGCTGTTCCCAATGCATGGTGCACTGCGGCTACGAACCGACCGTCGTCCGGCAGATGACGGGAAAAGATCTCCTGCGCATGATCAAATGGAACCTCCATGTCTGACCTTCTGCACCTCCTTTGGGGAACGGTACTCCTGCGCCCATATGTTTTTGCATTTCTCGCCGTCTACCTTCTCGCCTCCTCCGCTCAATCGGGGTGGCGGCGCACCCTGCTTTTCATTCCCCTCGGCTACTCCATCGCCTGGATTTCAGAATACTCCTCCATCCACTGGGGTTTTCCCTACGGGGACTATTTTTACATCGAAGATACCCTCGACCGGGAGCTCTGGGTGATGGGGGTTCCCTTCATGGATTCCCTTTCCTATGTCTTTCTCGCCTATTGCAGTTTTTCCACCGCGATCTTTCTTCTGAGTCCGGTGCGGTTCACCGCTGCGAACGCTTACATTTTGGAAAATCACGCCTTGAGGCGTTCCCGGCGGACCCTCGTCCTGGGGGCATTTTTGTTCGTGTTTTTGGACATCATCATCGACCCCGTGGCGCTGCAGGGGT
Source organism: Syntrophobacteraceae bacterium (assembly GCA_036788075.1). Taxonomy (GTDB): domain Bacteria; phylum Desulfobacterota; class Syntrophobacteria; order Syntrophobacterales; family Syntrophobacteraceae; genus Desulforhabdus. Next base: position 2,430 of record DAIQOB010000051.1, on the reverse strand, counting down.
ACCGGTGGTTCCTGGGGCAGATCTACGGATACCGCGAGACGGGAGTCTACTTCGGGATTCCCCTGAGCAATTTCATCGGGTGGCTGGTGGTGGGGTTCGCCATGACGGCAGCCCTGCAATGCCTCGATTCCATCCAGTCACTGGAACCGAAGCAACATTCACCCCTTCACCAGGTCCCATTCATCAGCCTCCTGGGCCCTCTCCTCTACATTTCCGTGCTCGTTTTCAATCTCTCTGTCACGATCTGGATCGGAGAACGACTCCTCGCGGTCGTGGGATGCCTTCTATCCTTTTTCCCGACTCTTCTGGCCTTCTTCTTTACTCTCTACAAACAGGACCACACGCGGCCCCAGGATCTGGAACGACACCGAAAGGACTTCCCCCATTTCCCATTCCCCTCGGACTCCATGCACTCCGGCTGAATGAGACCTCATGCCCTTGAGCCGTTCCATGCGGGAACGGATCCCACTCAGGATGTCCCTTGCCTCTCCCACACCGACTTGTCGAAAAGACGTCTTGCTTCGTTGCATACGAATCCCGGGACCACGGTTGCGCCCATTCTCCGGAGTTCTTCCGGAGGGAGAGTCAATAGGGAGCAGAGCCCATCTGCCAGGGTTTTCCCGGCTATCCTGGAGCGTGTCCATGACTGCAGGAAGGACCGAATCCACTGGGGGTGCCGCGCCACTGCAGCCAGGACTCTCATCATGCGGACCCGCCCCAGACCATCAGTGATGGCTTCCAAATCGAAATCGATTTCATGGCGAGACCCGTCACTGACCGAACGAAGGCAAAGAAACGGGAGCTTCGCCTCCATGGCGAACCGTGCGACATGGTAGCTTTCCATGTCGAGCAGGGAAGGAATGTCCCTGCAAAGGTTCACCAGGAAGGCTTTGGGTTTGGGGGATTCGACGGTGAGGATCGCAGCCTTACGGACAGTGCGTGTGACGGAAAAATCTCCCCGAAAGGCGGGTGCTGCCGCATATAGCGGCGGTTCCCCGAGGCCCGGCGGAGAGGCGGCATCCGGATGGAAAAAGGCATCCACATGGCAGAAAGCCCCCACCTCCAGCCTTTCATGCAGGCTGCCGGCAAAACCAAAGGAAATCAACAGGTCCGGCGCATACTCCCGGACCACTTTTTCCAGGGCAGCCAGTACGGACTTCTGCCCCATACCCGTTTCCACAAGCAGGATTTCCCGGTCGCTCCCGGCATGGAGGTATTGTTTGTAAGGGCGCGCGGAAAGACGCCGCCAGGGCCCGAAGCATTTGAGAAAGGGACGATATTCCTGGGGCAGGGCTACCGTCATGGCGATGCGCATGATGCAATTTCCCGGGGTTCAGCTTCCCATAGACTGATAAAGCGGCGCTACCGTCCGATTGGCTTCATCGAGGACCCTCGCCATGCGCTGGGGGTAGTCCGTAAAGATGCCGCTCGCTCCCGCAGCAATGAGATCGAGCATGTCCTTTTCATCATTCACCACCCAAACCATGACGTGAAACCCTTCGTCCCGCAGTGCTGAGATCTCGTCGGGTGCAATGGCGTTCAACCTGGGATGGTAGGCTTGAGCGCTCAGGCTTCGGAGGAGCTCCACCGGTCGGGGATGATGATAATCCGTCAGGACTCCCACCGGGATTCCTGGGTTGGCGGCACGCACTCGCTCCAGGTATTGGAGGTTGAAAGAGGAGATAATGGCCTGGCCCGTCAGGTCCAACAATTCCACGAGGGCAACCACCCTTTCCACCAAGTCCTTTTCCCGGGGGGAACCTTTGAGGTCCTTGATCTCCACGTTGACGAGCCAGCCATGCTCAGCAGTAAAGCGAAGGGCGTCCTGGAGGGTCAGCACCGGCTCTCCGAGATACCTTTCGCCATCAGCGGGGGAAACCCTCCCCAATGAGAATTCTCTGAAAGGATCCTCCCGGGTGAACCAGGCGCCGAAATCCAAACAGCGCAATTCTTCCAGGGTAAAATCTTCGGTGCGCCAGGGGCTGCGGGAGGGATAGATTTCCTGGACGTTCGTCGTGCGCTCCAGGGTTTCGTCATGGACCACCACGAGATCACCGTCCTTAGTAACGCCCACATCGAGCTCCCACATGTGAGCTCCGCACTCCAGTGCCTTGCGCGCGGCAGCCAGAGTGTTCTCAGGCGCCAGCGATCTCGCTCCCCGGTGAGCGATGTTCAAAACCGGGCGGCTAAAAATCCCGGACACGTCGATGTTCACATCCCCCCCACGTTGTTCGGCCCTAACCTTTGCTGGGCAAAGGCCTCAGCGGGGCATATAGCGCTGGCGCATCTGGCGCTTGTTGAGCTTTCCAACGCTTGTTTTGGGCAGATTGTTGAGGAAGAAAACTTTGTCGGGGACTCCCCACTTGGAAATGACGCCCTTCTCAACGAATTCCATGAACGAGTCCACGACCATGTCGAAGTCCTCCGAGC
>DAIQOB010000050.1:0-10879 GCA_036788075.1 Syntrophobacteraceae bacterium | reverse complement strand
GTTGATGCACTACGGAAGGATTTCGACCTGGAAGAGCCTCGGCCAAAGTTTGCCCGTCACAAACAGGCGGTTTTTCAAGGCGTCGTAGGCGATGCCGTTGAGCACATCGCATTGGCGGACCGGTCCGAGGGCCGCGTGCAAAAGAGAAAGATCCACCCAGGCCACAACCTCCCCCGTGGCTGGGGAGATTTTCGCAATGCGCTCGGTGCCCCAGATATTGGCAAGGATTTCCCCGCGCACATATTCCAGTTCATTGAGATTGCGCACCGGTACGCCGCGGTCCGTCACTTCGACGCGGCGTATTTCCTGGAACGTCTCGGGCTGGAGGAAACGCAGCGTGGCGCTCCCGTCACTCATGATGAGGGAGGATCCGTCGTGAGCGAGGCCCCAGCCTTCGGTGGGGTAGGCAAATGTCCCCTTTGGGACGAAGCTTTCCTTGTCGTAGACGAATGCGATGCCGTTCTTCCAGGTCAACTGGATGAGCCGGTCCTGCCACAGGGTGAGGCCCTCGCCGAAATATTGAGGGGGCAGAGGAAGGCTCTTGACGACCTCGCCTGTTTCCAGGTTCACCCTGCGCAAGGAGGATTCACCGTGAAGTCCCGTGCTTTCGTAGAGAAAGCCGTCGGCAAAGAGGAGTCCCTGGGTGAACGCCGTCGGATCGTGAGGGTACACGTGGACGATGCGGATGCTGCAAAGAGGAGCGGAACGGGGTTCAGCCCGGCAAGGAGAGACGGCCAGGAGCAGGGAGAGCATCAGAAGGACTCCCCCTCGCAATTTTGCGAATCCCGACAAAAATTTCCTCAAACCGACCCCGTCCTGCATTTTATTCCTTCATTTCAATCGGGATTGCCGCCTGCCTTCACCTGCCCGGCCATTACGGGCTCCCGCCCGACGCTGTAGTAGATGAATCCCTGCTCCGCCATGAGCCTGGGCATGTAGACATTCCTGAGATCCACAAAGACAGGCTGCTTCATCAATTCCTTCAGGCGGTCCAGGGCAAGGGCACGGTATTCGTTCCATTCGGTCATGAGCACCACGGCGTCGGCGCCTTCGCAGGCTTCGTAAGGATTGGAGCAGTAGGTAACACCAGGCAGCGCTTTGGCCGCTTCCTCCATGGCCTGGGGGTCGTGGGCGCGCACGATGGCTCCGTGCTCCAGCAGTGTGGAAATGATGGTCAGGGCCGGGGCGTCCCGTATGTCGTCCGTTTCAGGCTTAAAGGCCAGCCCCAGGATGGCGATGGTCTTGCCGCCTTCATTCCCACCGACGGCCTTGCGGATCTTCCGGGCCATACGCGCCTTCTGAGCCGAATTCACTTCCACGACGGACTCCACCACACGGCAGGCCACACCGTTCTCCTGGGCGATACGCAGGAGCGCATGGGTGTCCTTGGGAAAACAGGAACCGCCATAACCGGGGCCTGCGTGGAGGAACTTCTTGCCGATGCGTCCGTCCAGCCCGATTCCCCGGGCAACGTCCTGAACGTCGGCCCCGATTTCTTCACAAATGTTGGCTACTTCATTGATGAAGCTGATCTTGGTGGCCAGGAACGCGTTGGCCGCATACTTGATGAGTTCCGAGGTCTCGATGTTGGTGATGACAAAAGGCGTTTCCAGCAGGTAGAGGGGGCGGTAGATGGCCTTGAGGACTTCCGTCGCCCGCTCGGAATCCACGCCGAGCACCACCCGGTCGGGGTGCATGAAGTCCCGGATGGCAGCCCCTTCCCTGAGGAACTCGGGATTGCTCGCCACATCGAAATCCGCCGTGGGATTGACTTCGGAAATGATGCGGGCCACCTGGCGCGCGGTTCCCACGGGCACGGTGCTCTTGTTGACAATGACGGTGTAATCACTGAGATGTGAAGCCAGTTGGCGCGCCGCGTCATAAACGTAGCTCAGGTCGGCGTAGCCGTCCCCTCGGCGGGAGGCTGGAGTTCCCACGGCAATGAAAATCACCTGGGCCTCAGGAATCCCGGGGCTGAATTCCGTGGTAAAAATCAACCGGTTGGCAGCAACATTCTTGTGCACCAGCTGATCCAGGCCCGGCTCGTAGATGGGGATTTCCCCGCGCTGCAGGCGAGCGATCTTTTCCTCGATCTTATCGATGCATGTCACTTCATGACCGAACTCGGCAAAACATGCGCCGCTCACCAATCCAACGTATCCAGTTCCAATAATTGCTATTTTCATCTTGCTCTTTTCCCTTTTTGCTGCCAATAAACTGTATCGTCACATTGAGGACGCCCATGACGATCACATCGAAAAGTTCCAAGTAATAAAAAGTGCTTACGGCACGAAAGCGCTTATTGTAAAACCTAAATACCAAAACCTCAATCCTAAAAAAAGAGCTCGAATGAGTGGTCTTTCTTTCCCTGAGGAGTCGTCTCCATGATTTCCAAGAGTCAAAACAGCTTCAAAACACTGCATACAATGAAGGCAGGGGATAAAACTTTCTCCTATTTCCGCCTGGCTGAGCTGCCGTCCCGGGGATGGGCCTCGGTGGAAAGGTTTCCCATTTCTCTCAAGATCCTCCTGGAGAACCTCCTCCGCCATGAGGACGGGCGGATCGTCACGCGCAGCCACATCGAGGCGCTGCTTACTTCCGTCGAGGCTTCAGACGGCCCTCCGCAGGAAATTCCCTTCATGCCCTCCCGCGTCGTGCTGCAGGATTTCACGGGAGTCCCCGCCATCGTGGATCTGGCCACCATGCGCAATGCCATGCAACAGCTGGGAGGAGACCCTTCCCGCATCAATCCCCTGGTTCGAGCGGACCTGGTCATCGACCACTCGGTCCAGGTGGACATGCACGGCACCAGCGAGGCCCTGCGTCTCAACGAGGAAAAGGAATACGAGAGGAACCACGAACGCTACAGTCTGCTGCGATGGGCCCAGGGGGCCTTCCACAATTTCACGGTCGTCCCGCCGGGGCGGGGCATCGTGCATCAGGTCAATTTGGAATACCTGGCCTCCGTCGTCCAAACGGACTCCCCTGAAGAGCAGCCGGCAGGAGACGCCCCCCCGGCCATCTACCCCGACACCCTGGTGGGGACGGATTCCCACACCACCATGATCAACGGCCTGGGAGTACTGGGCTGGGGCGTAGGGGGTATCGAGGCCGAAGCCGTCATGCTGGGGCAGCCCTACTATTTCCCCATTCCCCAGGTCGTGGGCGTGAAGCTCACCGGGGCACTCCGACCCGGGATCACGGCCACGGACCTCGTCCTGCACCTGACGGAGCTCCTTCGAAAAAAGAAAGTTGTGGGAAAATTCGTGGAATTTTTCGGCCCCGGCGTTCCGGCCCTCAGTCTGCCCGACCGCGCCACCCTGGCCAACATGGCACCCGAATACGGCGCCACCATGGGCTTCTTTCCAGTGGACGCCAAGACCCTCGACTATCTGCGCCTCACGGGGCGGCCCGCCGCCCTCGTGGAGCGAGTGGATGCCTACACCCGGGAGCAGGGCCTCTTCCTGACCCCCGAAAGCCCCGACCCGCTCTTTTCGGACACACTCCTCCTGGATCTCGAAAGCGTGGAAGCCAGTCTCGCAGGACCCAAACGCCCCCAGGACCGCGTCCCCCTCTCGGCCGTGCCGTCCGCTTTCCGGGAAGGCCTCGGCAAGGACCCCTCTCAGTGGGGCTTCGGGCTGAGTGAAGCAGCGCAGAAAAGCACCGTGACTGTCCAGATGGATGACGAAACGGTGGACCTCTCGCACGGCTCGGTGGTCATCGCCGCCATCACCAGTTGCACCAACACATCGAATCCCGCCGTCATGCTCGCCGCCGGGCTGCTGGCGCAAAATGCTCTGGCCAGGGGAATCCGCTCCAAGCCCTGGGTCAAGACGAGCCTCGCTCCCGGGTCCCGCGTAGTAACGGACTACCTCCGCAAAGCGGGCCTCCTCTCCGCCCTGGAGGCGCAGGGATTTTACCTCGTGGGTTACGGCTGCACCACGTGCATCGGCAACAGCGGCCCCCTGCCGGACCCCATCCAGCATGCAATCGACGAGGGGAACCTGGTGGCGGCCGCGGTCCTGAGCGGCAACCGCAACTTCGAAGGACGCATCCACGCCGCGGTGCGGGCCAACTACCTGGCCTCCCCGCCTCTTGTTGTCGCCTATGCCCTGGCGGGACGCCTGACCATGGATTTCGAGCGGGAACCGCTGGGAACGGATGGAGACGGAAACCCCGTCTTTTTGAAGGACATCTGGCCGAAGGATGAAGACATCGCCCGCACCATGGCTGAGAGCGTCGACAGCACTTTCTTTTCGAGCCGCTACCAGGACATTTACGAAGGGGACGCTGCGTGGCGGAAGCTTCCCGTTCCCGAAGGCGGCATTTACGCGTGGGACCCCCGGTCCACCTACATCCGCGAGGCGCCTTTTTTCGAGAGATTGAGCTCCCAGGTCCCACCCATCACCGATATCGTGGGGGCCAGGGTACTCCTGTTCCTGGGAGACTCCGTCACGACGGACCATATTTCCCCCGCGGGATCCATCCCGCCCGACAGCCCTGCCGGGCGGCACCTCCAGTCGCTGGGCATCCCTCCCGAAGATTTCAACTCCTACGGGTCCCGACGGGGCAACCACGACGTGATGATCCGCGGCACCTTCGCCAACACCCGCCTTCGCAACCGCCTTCTGGACAACGTGCCGGGGGGATTCACCCGGCATTTTCCCGACGGAGAGATCATGAGCGTCTGGGAGGCTGCGCAGCTCTATGACAAGGAATCCATTCCCCGCCTGGTCCTTGCCGGAAAGGAATACGGCACGGGAAGCAGCCGCGACTGGGCGGCCAAGGGAACGGCTCTTCTGGGGGTTCGGGCCGTTCTGGCAGAAGGCTACGAACGCATTCACCGGAGCAACCTCATCGGCATGGGAGTCCTGCCCCTGCAGTTTCCTGAAGGGGTCACCGCCGAATCCCTGGGCCTCACCGGGCAGGAGGTCTACACTCTCAGGAACCTGGCAGAGAAGCTGGCCTCAGGGCGAGACATCGAGGTGGAAGCCGTCAGTGGCGACGGAAGCACCCGTTCTTTCACTGTCCTGAGCCGCCTGGATACGCCCATCGAACTGGAATACTACCGCCACGGGGGCATCCTGCCCAAGGTACTGCGCGAGATGATGGCGGAAAGCTCACTTTCCTGACGACTGGCGAAGCGGGAAAAACAGGCTATGGGGGAGAAAAGGCAAGAGATGGACCGGTCATCGAGCAAAGACGGCATGCCCGGTCCATTTATCGCCACCCTGGCCGTCCTGGCCCTGACCGGCATTCTCCTGGCCTTGTGGTGGACCTTTGACCACGATGCGCGGCAATACGCCCCTCTCCTCCCCAGAGGGGCCGACGAAAAACCCCTGGCGGGACAAAAGGTCACCGCGCTCACGCATCCAAACCACGCCCGTGCTTTCCGACTTCTGGGGCAATGGTTTTACGAGGAGACGGGCGCCGTCGTTCAGAGCATTACGACTCAGCCCAGCGATATGTTGGGTTATTTCCAGAGGGACCTGGCCTCCGCTCAACCCCGATTGGACGTCGTCACCATTCGCTACTACCATCTCGGGCGCTTGACCGAACAGCACATGCTGGCGGATGTCACGAGCCTCATCGAGAGGCACAAAGGCGTCCTGCAGCCGGAGGACTATCTCCCGGCCCTCTACGACGCTTACACGGAATATGGAGGGAAGCGATGGGCACTGCCGTTCGACGGGGACACACACCTCCTGTTTTTCCGCAAGTCCCTCCTCAACAAGTACGGCTTCTCCCCTCCCGCCACATGGAACGACTACTTTGAAATCGCCCGCACCATCACGGAAAATGAAAAGGGCAACGGCATTTTCGGCACGGCCATCATGATGCATCCCTTTGTGTCGCTCAGTGTGGCCAGTTTTCTCAATCGATTGTGCTCCTATGGCGGAGCGCTTCTGGATGAGGATCTCCGTCCTGCCTTGAACAGCCCCCAGGCGACGGCAGCCCTGGCGGCGCTGGTGGAGCAGGCGGCGTACGCCCTGCCGAGTCCCCTGGAAACGGATTACGATGTGTCCCGTGAGGCATTTCTGGCGGGCAAGGTTGCCATGGTGGAACAGTGGACGAACATTGGCATCCAGGCCGAAGATCCCGCTCAATCCCTCATCCAGGGGGATTGGGGGGTCGTGCCCATGCCCCGCGGAAACGGCCCGGGAGCAAGGCATGCAGTGCCTCTCAATTCCGGATTCAGCCTGGCCGTTTCGAGCAAGGCTCCCAATCCCGATGCCGCCCGTGCCTTCCTGCTGTTCGCCTCACGACCGGACATCGCCCTGCGGCTCAACCTCGCTAACGTTACTATAGATCCCACACGGGTGTCCGTGCTGCAGGGCGAGCCATACAGGCGGTTTGCACCGGAAGTCAGTGCGGCGGCTCAGGAGGCCCTGGGCGTATCCATCCCGTGGCCCAGGTTGCCCCAGGCCCAGGAATTGCTCGAAGTGTTGGCGGACCACCTTCTTCTGGCCGCAGGAGGACAGGAATCGCCTCAGCAGGCCCTCGATGCCGTTCAAGAACGCTGGCTTGAAATCCTCGGGAAACGCGGAAAATGAAAGGGTACTCCCGCACCGAAAAAATCATCCGCGCATAAGTGGTGCACCCATGAAGCTGACCTGGCTCAACAAGTATAAGTTTTTGCTCTGGCACAAAATCATTCTCACCATCACCGGCTCCACCCTCATCCTGGCACTGGGCTTCGCCTTTTCCAGCAGCTACTTCTTTCAGCGTGTCAGCGACAAGACAGGAGATGAAGGAAGGAGGATCCTGGCAGCCCAGACGGAGGAGTTTCTTGAGAAATATACCCGCATGCAGGCCGAGGCCCTGGATTTTCAATTGCACCAGGCAAAGCTGGCCTCCTGCTATGGGTCGTCCTTCCTGGCCGAGCAACTGGCACACCACGGATTCGACGACGCGATGATCCAGTGGGTCCTGGCAACACTCTTTCAGAGCACCGGCAGCCTGGACAGAGTTTTTTTTATTCTGCCTTCCGGCAAGTTTTACTGCTACCCGGAAACCGCCATCTCCAATGCCCTGCACCTGAGAGAATTCAATCTGAGTTTGCAGCTGTTTCTCCCCAGCTTCCCTCCTGTGGCGACCAGCAGGATGGAAGATGTCCGATGGAGCAAAGTCCATCTGGATCCTCTGAGCCCTGCCCGGAATCTCCTGGTGGATGCCGTCACTCCCGTACCCCACGACGGCTTCATCAAAGGGTACCTCGGGGTTTCCATTTCCCTGTCACGGCTCATCGCACAGTTCAACCGGGAGAAACCCTTCCCCGGAAGCTACAGCTTCATCATGAACGCGGAATACAAATTGATTGCAGCTCCCCCCCATGCATGCGTGGACCTTGCGCCGGCGGCAAAAATCACGGAAAGAGGCATCGTGGATCTCCAGGACACCGGCAACCCGGCCCTGGATGAAGTCCTGCGCAGCATGATCCTGGGAAGGGATTCCCTGGAAGAGATTCCCATTCATGGTCAGCCCAAATACCTTGCTTACCGAACGCTCATGAGCATCGACTGGAGGCTGGGCACGGTAGTGCCCGTTCCCCTCGCTACCGTCGCGGCAGAAAAACTGGTGAATGTCGTCAGGAGCGGAAATGAAAAAGCCATCGTGGGGACACTGCTCTGGGCGATACCCTTACTTTTTTTCGCGCTCCTCGTGGGGGGATTGCTTGCCGAACGACTGGTATCGCCTCTGAACGCTCTCACGTCGGCTACCAAAGACATGGCGCGGGGAAACCTTGCCTGCAGAATCCTCCCCGGGAGGAAGGATGAGATCGGCATGCTCATCCAGGACTTCAACTACATGGCGGACCGGATACAAACCGTTGTGGGAGATCTTGAAAGGTCCAACAATCAGTTGTTCATAAAAAATAAAAATCTCGAGGATGAAATCGCCGAAAGGAGGCGGGTTGAAAAGGAGCTCCGCCAGGCCGAAAGCGCTCTGAAGCTCCTCAACAAAAAACTCCTCCTGGAACAGGATCAGCGAAAGTTCATTTCCCAAAAGCTCATCGAACTCCTTGAATCGGATCGCAGGAAGATTTCCATGGAGCTGCACGACAGTCTCGGCCAGGTGCTGACGACCTTGAAGATGGACTTGGAATGGCTCAGGATACTCCTGGAGGATGCTGCGCCCTCCATCCGGGACAGGGTCCGGCAGGCCAGGGAAAGGACCGTAACCCTGCTCAGAGAAGCCAAGGACATCGCACACAATCTGCGCCCCAGTCTCCTCGACAACCTGGGGCTCGTGCCATCACTCAACAACCTCGTCCAGGAAATGGAAAAGTCCACGGACATCACTTTCCATTTCTTCACGCATGACATTCCCAAAGAGATCGCTCCCGAAAAAAAGACCGCCCTTTATCGAGTGGCCCAGGAAGCCCTGTGCAACGTCATCAAACATTCCGACGCCAGGAACATTTTTCTCAACTTGGTGAAGAATGGCCCTTTTTTGGAATTGAGCGTGGAAGACGACGGCATTGGTTTTGTGCCGGAGCAGGCCTCCCGGCCTCATGAGGGAAGAGCGCCCCTGGGGCTCCTCATCATGCAGGAGAGGGTCGTTCAGGTGGGGGGCGAATTCACTGCGGAATCCCGACCGGGAGAGGGAACGCACCTCCTTGCGGCGATTCCTTTATGATGTCTGGCGGCAGTGCCCCGCAGCCTTTTTACGCCGGCAGCGGAGTCGGTGAGTATACACAACAAGCCGGATGGCGAAACGCGGCAGGTACCGTATGGAAAAAACTCGAGTCTTCATAGCCGACGATCACCAGGTGGTCCGCAGGGGAATCAAGAACACTCTCGGAGACTACCCCGAATTTGAAATCGTTGGAGAAGCACGCCAGGGCCGCGATGCGGTCAAGAAGGTACGCGCGTTGAAGCCGGATGTCGTCGTGATGGATATTTCCATGCCGGACCTCAACGGAATCGACGCCACCCGGCAGATCAAGCAGTTCGATGGCGGCATCCACGTCGTCATCTTCACGATGTATTCGGATACGGAGTACCTGGTGGATCTGCTCCAATGCGGTATATCGGGCTATGTCCTGAAGGAAGATCCCATGTCGGAATTGGTGCAGGCAATCCGAGAAGTCAGCAAGGGCAGGAAATACTTCACCAAATCGATGCCCCATGTCTTGTCCAGGTATTTTGAATCCCAGAGGCAGGATAAAGGCCGGAACCAGGGGGGTGAAATTTTCAACCGACTGAGCCTGCGTGAACGGGAGGTCCTGCAGCTTCTGGCCGAGGGAAACCAGGTAAAGGAGATCGCCGGAAAGCTGGGAGTGAGCCCCAAAACGGTGGAATCTCACAAGTACAACTGCATGAGCAAACTGGGAGTCTCCTCCGTGGCCGAGCTCACGCGCATCGCCATCAAGATGAAGCTGATCCAGGTTTGAGTGCCGGTGCTGCAGTGCCACGTTGGTTTTTTCTTCCAATCAGTGTAAAATTCCTTCACAAATGGTTCGCGTTCCACCCAAAAAAGACATGACGCTCCGGTGAGCCCTTCTTTTCGGAAGGAGGAACCGTGCGCTTTTCCGGTTTCCGCACACCGCGGAGCATCGGCAGGAATGTAAAAAGGAAGCATTTTGGCATTTATCCTACGTGACAGGCACAGCCGGAAACATCGGTACCAGAGCCAGGAAGAGACACTTTCTCTTTCCAGGAAGGAGCAGCCTCCTTTTGAATTTCAAATCCACCGAAACCTGCGTCCGGTTTTAGACCGCATCAAAGTTCCCGAACCGCGTCCTTTCGTCCCGGACCCCTTCCAGCTGGAGGCACTGGAAGCACTGGGGACATCCGACGTCCTGGTGACCGCTCCAACGGGGGCGGGGAAAACCTACATTGCCGTAGAAGCCATCCAAACGATCTTTCAGAGGGGAGGAAAAAGCTGGTATGCCTCCCCCCTGAAAGCCCTCTCCAACGCCAAGTACGAAGAGTTTACAGCGACCTTCGGCCCGGAAAACGTCGGGATTCTGACAGGGGACAGAAAGGAGAATACCCAGGCGCCCATCATTGTGGGCACGACGGAAATCCTGCGCAATCAGCTCTATGATTCCATGCACATGGGTGAAGATATCCAGGTGGACCTGGTCGTCCTGGACGAAGCGCATTACCTGGGTGACAAGGACCGTGGCGTCGTGTGGGAGGAAGTCCTCATTTACCTGCCCCCGCGGGTTCGGCTTCTCCTCCTTTCGGCCACGATCCAAAATGCGGGGCAGATCTGCGATTGGCTGGAATGGCTCCGGCGGGCACCCTGCCGGTGGGTTTCCGCCTTTGAACGGCCGGTCCCCCTTTTCCCGATTTTTCTCTTCCCCTCGGGAGAGCTGACGGCATTGGGGACTCGGCGGGGACTCCTTCCCAAAATCCACAGCGTGGACAGGCGGTCTTTTTCTCGAAATGACTTTCCCAACATTCCCAAGGTGATGGAAGCCCTGCGGCAGGCCAACCTGCTGCCGGCCATCTTTTTTCTCAAATCCCGGGCGGACTGCGAAAAGGCCATTTCCCTCTGCCGCCCGGTCCCTGGAGCTGCGCGGGGCAAAGCCAGGGAGGACGATCCCTTCCACCAGCGCCTGGAGGAGCTGCTGCAAACCTATCCCTTCCTGCAGCAGCATCAGCATCTGTCCATCCTGAGAAATGCACGCGTGGGGGCCCACCACGGCGGGCAGCTCCCCCATTGGAAGCTGCTCCTGGAAAAGCTCATGCAGGAAGGACGGCTGGAGGCCATCTTTTCCACGTCCACCGTGGCGGCCGGAGTGAATTTTCCGGCACGCACCGTGGTGATTTTCCAGAGCGACCGCTTCAACGGCAAGGAATTTCTTCCCCTTTCGGCCACCGATCTGCTGCAGATGACGGGACGCGCCGGTCGAAGAGGCATGGAT
>DAIQOB010000049.1:0-11004 GCA_036788075.1 Syntrophobacteraceae bacterium | reverse complement strand
TTCCGTGAAGGGTCTGCGTGGAACGGTCGGGAGCTTCCAGATCACCGTAGAAACTGACGGAGTGACGCAGGTCTTCCAGGTGGGAGCGGTGATACTCGGTGAGCAGTCCCGCAAACAGATTCCTTACATCCCCACGGCAGGACTGCACCCCCACACGGTGGAGGCTTCCATGCAGAAGCGGGGAGTCCCGGGCATTCCCTTCTTCAATCCCGGCGCCACATCGATCCCCGGCCTGTTCCTGGCCAATCCTCCGGGCATCAATGTTTCCGAGCGCATCAAGGGCACAGCCGCTGCCATCCTTGCCGCATCGACAATGCCCCGCAGCCCGCGTCAGAACAAGGGGTATACCGTGGTGGTGGATGAGGCTCGATGCCGAGGGTGCGGCCGCTGCATCGAGGTCTGCCCGTACCAGGCCGTCAGCTTCCTCAGGAACGAGCAGGGAGGCTGGCACTCGGTGGTGGATGAAGCCCTATGCAAGGGCTGCGGCAACTGTATTCCCGTCTGCCCCTCCAACGCCGCCGACAGCCCCTACCGGGATCGGCGCTACCTGGAGCAAATGCTGGAAGAGATTTTGATCTAGCACTCTGTCAGTTTTGTTTCGCCGGGTACGCCCCTTTGGTTCCCCCCTTGAGGGGGGCAGGGAGGATGTTTTCTTGCCCGGCATAACTTCTTTGACAGTATACCAGCACCGAAGAACTATAGTTTGGCCCTTCATGCGACGGCGCGCAGTCCGCGCCCATTGATGGAATCAGTGAGAATACACCATGGATAAATTGAAGATCGTTCTATTTATGTGCAACTGGGGTCCGCATGCCGCGTATCAGGCCCTTCAGGACAGTGGCGCCGATATCCCGGCGGAAGTCAGAATGATACGCATCCCCTGCACCGGGCGGATGAGCAAGGCCCTCTTATTCCGCGCCTTCGAGATGGGAGCGGATGGTGTGGCGCTGGTAGGCTGCGAGCCCGGTACCTGCCGTTATGGCAGTGGAACCGCCGTCGCGGAAGGCAACGTCGAGGACACGCGGGGAATTCTCGATCTGCTGGGACTGGGCGGCGATCGCCTCCGCCTGGCCATGTTCCTTCCCGAAGAGTCCCAGCCCCTTCTCGCCTTTCTCCAGGACTTCTATAAAGTTATTGAAACCATTGGGAAAAGTCCTGTAAGTGTTCCCCCACGGGAGGCGCCTGCTGCGGCTACCCGTGAAATGGTCTCACAGCTGCTGACGACCCACGACATCTATGCGTGCCAGGATTGCGGCAAGTGCTCTTCCGCCTGCCCCGTCACCCTGGCAGGAAAGCCCTTTTCGCCTCGGGCCATGGCCAATGCCATCATTGGAGGCAGTGTGGATTCTCCGGAAGTCGTCAATGACGTCTGGTCCTGTCTCACCTGCGGACTCTGCTACGACCGCTGTCCTTCCGCCGTGGACTTTCCCGATTTCATCCGGGACATGCGCCACATTCAGAAGGTCTGTGGACAAACGGGCCACGAAGCGCACGGCGGCTTCTTCCAGTCCCTCATGCGCACCATGACCTCTCCGGACCTGAAAATCCGCCACTGGCAGTGGCTGCCTGAAGATATTCAGACGGACCCTCAGAGCAAGACCCTCTTCTTTGGAGGCTGTGCTCCCTATTTCGACACCTATTTCAAATCGCACCTGGGAGTTCAGACGAACGGCATCCTGGTGGACAGTCTTCGCCTCCTGAACTTCTTCGACATTTACCCGGCGATTTTGAGTGGCGAGCGATGCTGCGGGCATGATCTGCTCTGGTCTGGAGACAAGGAAAATTTCCGCAGGCTGGCCCAGCTGAATGTCGACGCCATCGAGGCCGCGGGCGTGGAGGAAGTCGTCACGGCTTGCCCCGAGTGCTACCGGACGCTGTCTCACGATTACCCTGAACAGGGAATCGAGCTGAAGTTCAAGGTGACCCACATCTACGACCTGGCCGAAAGGGAAATCGACAAGGGAGCCATAGGCTTTGAAAAGTTCGACAGGAATCTCACCTTCCAGGATCCCTGCCGATTGAGCCGCCTGGAGGGCCGGCCGGACCTCCCGCGAAAACTCCTCCATCGCCTGCAGCCCGAAAGCTTCACTGAAATGAAAGATCGCGGCATTTCCGCGCTGTGCTGCGGCAATTGCGCCTGGACGGGATGCGACAGCTACACGAAGACCCTCCAGGTCAAGCGGCTGCGCCAAGCCAGGGAGACCGGCAGCGACCTGCTGGTGACCGCATGCCCCAAATGCCAGATTCATCTGCGCTGCGCCATGGAAGACCCGTTCCTGGGAGACGAAATCAAGATGGAGATCATGGATCTCACCACCGTCCTGGCCAAGACCATCCGGTGGGAATAATCATGGGTGCGGCAGGCGCTGCGCCGGGCCTGCCGCCGAATCCGTCCATCATGAGCTGTTGAATCGAGAAGATGCCGATCATGGAAAATTCAGAAAAATCGAAAGATCGTCCGCGTATTGGAGTCTATGTTTGCCACTGCGGCCTCAATATCGCACGGACCGTAGACTGCGAAAAAGTGGCTCACATGGCCGGAGAGCTTGAAGACGTGGTGGTGGCCAAAGACATCTCTTACGCGTGTTCCGAACCCGGTCAGCACAGCATCAAAGAGGATATACTCGCCAACAACCTGGACCGCGTCGTCGTGGCCTCCTGCTCCCCCCGGCTGCATGAACCCACCTTCCGGCAGATGGTCCAGGCTGCGGGGCTCAACCCCTACATCCTCGATATGGCCAACCTCCGCGAGCACTGCAGCTGGGTCCACATGGACAGCCCGGATGCAGCCACCGAAAAGGCCATGGATCTCACACGCATGTCCGTGGCACGGGTTCGTAGTCTGCAGCCCCTTGAGCCTGAAACCCTCCCCCTCACCAAGCGGACACTGGTCATCGGGGGCGGTGTCGCCGGCATCCAGGCGGCCCTGGACCTCGCCGACAACGGCTACGAAGTCGTCCTGGTGGAGAAAAGGGCTTCCATCGGCGGGACGATGGCCCAGCTGGACAAGACGTTCCCCACCATGGACTGTTCCATCTGAATTCTGGGCCCGAAAATGACGGATGTCGGTCGACATCCCCGCATCAAGCTGCATACGCTGAGTGAAGTCGTGGACGTGAAGGGATACGTCGGCAACTTTGACGTGAAGATTCTGAAGAAAGCCCGCTACGTGGACGAGAAAGAATGCACGGCCTGCGGCGACTGCACGAAGGTCTGCCCCGTGGTCCGTCCTGACGAGTTCAACCTGGGGCTCTCTTCCCGCAAGGCGATCTATTCGCCTTTCCCCCAGGCGGTCCCCTCGGCCTACGTCATCAATGTGAACGAATGCCTGGGACAGAATCCTGCAGTCTGTTCCAAGTGCATGGATGCCTGTGAAAAGGGCTGCATCAATTTCCACATGTCCGACGAAGAGATCGTGGAAAATGTGGGAACCATCATTGTGGCCACGGGCATGGAGCCCTACGACCCCACGGAGATGGATGAATACGGGTACACCCGGTTCGAAAACGTGCTCACCAGCCTCGAATTCGAGCGCCTCGTCAATGCCGGAGGTCCCACCAGGGGTGAGGTCATCCGTCCCAGCGACCACAAACGCCCTCGATCCATCGGCTTTGTGCAGTGCGTCGGCTCCCGTTCCGCCCGTAAAGGAAAGTCCTACTGCTCCAACGTGTGTTGCATGAATACGGTGAAGAGCTCTCTCGTGCTGAAGGAGCACTACCCGGATATGGAGGTGAAGGTTTTTTACATCGATATCCGGGCTTTCGGTAAAGGGTTCGAGGATCTCTATAAAAGGAGCCGCCGCCTGGGAGTGCAATACCTCCGGGGCCTTCCGGGCACCGTAGAGGAATTGCTCAACGGGAGCGTCCGCGTCGTCGTGGAGAACGGGGCGACAGGGGCCCTGGAATTTCATGATCTCGATATGCTGGTCCTGGCCATCGGTGTCGAGCCGCCCCAAAGCACTCAGCGGCTTCAGGAGATGCTCGGACTCCAGCTCACTTCCGACGGCTTTTTCCTGGAGGCACACCCGAAGCTCCAACCGGTCGATGCCGCCACCAGGGGCGTCTTTTATGCCGGCTGCGCCGAGGGCCCCAAGGACATCAAGGAGAGTGTCACCCAGGCATCGGCGGCAGCGGTGCGTGCCATCCGCCTCATGCACAAGGGAGAAATCTCCTCGGAGCCCATCACTTCCGAGGTCATTGTGGAGCGCTGCAAGTCGTGCGGAAGGTGCGCCGAGGTCTGCCCGTACAATGCCATCACGGTGGATGTAAAGAAGAAGACCCCTGCCGTGGTGAATACGGCGGCCTGTGCCGGCTGCGGGACCTGCGCGGCGGAATGCTCCTTCGGTGCCATCATCATGAATCACTTCACCGACAAACAGATCCTCGACCAGGTGGACGCGTTACTCGACCAGGCTCCCCAGGAGAAAATCCTCGCCTTCGCATGCAACTGGTGCTCCTATGCCGGTGCCGACTATGCCGGAGTCTCTCGTCTGCAGTATCCTCCCAATGTCCGCCTCATCCGCACCATGTGCTCGGGACGGGTGGACGAAAAATTCATCTGGGAAGGCTTTGCCAAAGGCGCCCCCGTGATTTTAGTGAGCGGCTGCCACATCGGTGATTGCCACTACATCGACGCCAATCACTGGACCGAAAAGCGGGTGGCGAAGATCCACAAGAAAATGGAAAAGCTCGGCATCCGCCCCGAACGGCTCCAATTGGAATGGATCAGCGCCGCCGAAGGAATCCGCTTCGCCAATATCATGAATCACCTGGAAGCTCTCCGGAAAAGCGTCACACCCCGGGAGATTTCGCAGACAGTTGAAATTTTGAAGGCGAGTGAAAAGAGTGTGCATTGATTGTTATTTGATCAGGCGGGATCAAAGATTGATAGTCAAATACCTCCGGCAAAGCCAGAGCATGCTCCCAGAATATAAGTTCGATTACAGTAAAGCCCGTCCTAATCGATTTGCGGCTCGAATGCAGAAGGAAGAAGTGACAGTCACTCTTGATCCTGATGTGTAAGAAATCTTCACAACCTCAGAATCAGTGAATTCGGTCCTTCGGGCTCTCATCGAGACCATGCCGGAGATTAAAGGAAGAAAGCGGGCTCGCAAGGAATCATCACAGGATGCCGATGCATAGGACAGCCATGAGCGATCCCGCAAAAAAACTGACAACATATGAAGACCTCTACAATATCCCCGAAAACATGATCGGGGAGATCCTCAACGGAGAGTTGATCGTCACCCCGAGGCCTGCTGCCAGGCATATGCATGTGACAACGATACTGGGTGAGGAGATAGGGCCGCCTTATCGTCGTGGACGCGGCGGCCCCGGTGGGTGGATTTTTCTCATCGAGGTTGAAATCAAGCTGGGGGAAGATATCGTTGTTCCGGACCTTGCCGGTTGGCACAGGGAGAGATTTCCAACAGAGTTGGAGCACAACTGGATTCCCATCGCGCCGGATTGGGTGTGCGAAGTCCTCTCACCAAGCACGGTCCGCACTGACAAAGTGAGAAAAATGCCCCTCTATGCCCGCCACAACGTTGGGCACATTTGGTTGATCGATCCTGCCAACCTGACGTTGGACGCCTTCAGACTCGAATCCGACAGGTGGTCCCTGCTGGGAAGCTTTTCCGAAAACGACAGAGTGCGGATGGAGCCATTCCAGGAGATTGAAATCCATCTAGGAGATCTATGGATGGAAAATCTCTAGCACATTGGGTCCTTAACCCCTCACATCAGCCCCTGTGCGGCACTCCGGGCGAGATCCATGAGATAGCGGGGGAAGATCCCTGCCGCCACCATGACAACGACGAGCCCGCCGGCAAGAATCCTGACGGAAGGAGACAGGGAGAGTAGGGAACTTTGCTCTTCCGGTTCCAGGAGATACGCTGCTCGCAGCATGAGGAGGTAATAGTAGAGGGAAATGACCACGTTGATCATGGCAATGAGCACCAGGGCAAAATAACCTCGCTCCATGGCCGCGGTAAAAATCAGGAATTTTCCCGTAAAGCCCACAGTCGGCGGAAGGCCCGCCAAACTGAAGAGCGCCACCATCAGGGCCATGGCGAGGAGTGGTGACCGCCGATGCAGGCCCGCCAATCCGTCCACTTCCAGATTCGTTCCATCCCAGGCCACCTTGACGAGCACCAGGAATACCGTGAACTTCATCACCAGGATCGCCATGGCGTAGAATATGGCTCCGGCATATCCGCCTGGATTCATGCTCAAAATCCCGATGAGCACGTAGCCCGCATGGGCAACGGTGGAATACGCCAGCAGCCGCTTCAGGTCCTTTTGGGCAATAGCCGCCAAATTTCCCACCGTCATGGATACTACCGACAGCACCGCCAGCACGTGTACGAAATAGTCGCTGCTTCCGCCCAGCATCGCCACCATGCGCACGAGGACGGCAATGGCCGCCACTTTGGATACCGTTGCGATGTAAGCGGCGATTTGATGGGCAGCCCCCTGGTAGACATCCGCAGCCCAGAAATGAAACGGGAAGACGGCAAGTTTAAAAAAGAACCCGCTGAGGGCCAGCAGGAGCCCCACGACGACCGCCGCATGGCTCATCAGTCCGGGGAGGATCTTTACGAGCTGTCCCACGTGCAGGGTTCCGGTTGTCCCATAAAGGATCACCATGCCGAAGAGCATCATAGCCGAGGCAAAAACGCCTACGAGAAAATACTTGAGGCCCGCCTCGATCCCCTGGGTCCAGTCTTTTCGTAAAGCCACCAGGATGTAAAGGGAGTAGCTGGAGAGCTCCAGGGAAACGTAAACACCCAGCCAATGGACACTGCTGACGAGGAGCATCGTGGCCAGTGTGCACAGGAAGAGCAGAAGATAGACTTCATGCTCGTAGCGTTCCTGAATTCCGCGCAGTTCCGAACAAATACCGACCACCAGCGCCAGGCCCACCGAAAGCAGGAGCTTGAAGACCTGGGAAAAAAGATCGATCTTGTAGGTCTCAGAGAAAAGAGAGCCCTCCAGCTGAAGCGATGCCACGCATACCGCGACTCCGGCGACTGCGAGAGCCAGGGCGATATGATGGTCGCGCCGGGGATGGAGGCGCCCTGTCATGGATAGCAGGAGGAAACAGAGGGCGGCCAAAAGGTAAAAGATCTCGGGGCTAAAAAGCATCCATTTCATCGGGGCAATCCGTTGATAAAGGGGATCGATGCCGTCTCAATCATGTCCAGGAGCAGAGAAGGGAAAAAACCGAAAAGGAGGAGGACCGTCACCAGGATCATCCGGGGAACCCCCAGAGAGAAAGGCACGTCCTGGAGGTCCGCATATTTCGGGTTGGCGGGGCCGTAGAAGGTCTTCTGCACCACCCGGAGCATGAAGAGGGCGCTGACGGCCAGGGCGCTGATGGCCAGTGTCCCGCGAATCGGATACGTCTCGAAGGCTGAAAGGAGCACGAGCAGTTCTCCCCAGAAGCTCGCCAGACCCGGCACTCCCATGCCGGCCATGGCCGCCACGATGAAATAGCCAGACGCCACCGGCATGATTCGGCTCAAACCTCCCAGCTCCGCAATGGCCTTCGTATGGGTGCGATCGTAAATATAGCCGACGGAGGAAAAGAGGAGTGCCGTCATGACCCCATGGGCAAACATCTGAAAGACCGCCCCGTTCAGCCCGCTCACCGTCATGGTCGACAGGCCGAGCCCCACAATCCCCATGTGCGAGACACTGGAATAACCGATCACGTATTTGAGGTCCGTCTGCCTCAGCCCCACGAGGACACCGTAGATGATGCCAATGGACGCCAGGAGCGCCATGAGCTGTGCCCAATGGTGCCAGCCCTGGGGACAGAGAAACATGGCGACCCTCAAAACACCGAAGGCCCCGATTTTCATGAGCACCCCTGCGTGCACCATGCTCACTCCGTGAGGTGCCGCCACATGCCCGACAGGCGACCAGGTATGGAAAGGCCAGACGCCGGCCAGTATGCCGAAGCCCAGGTAGAGCAGGATGAAGGCAAACTTCTGCTGATAAGCGGTGAAGGTACCCGGCTGCATGAGACGAACGATGTCGAACGTATTCAGGCCGGACTGTACGAAAAGGTAAAGGATCGCCGGCAAAATCAGGGCACTCCCCGCCAACAGGTACAGAGTCAGCTTCATGGCCCCGTATTCCTTGCGGGTCGTGCCCCAGATGGCGATGAGGGGGTACATGGGAAACAGCGAGACATCATACCAGACAAAGATGAAGAAGAGATCCATGCTCATGAAAAGACCGAATACGCCGGTCACCATGAGGAAATAAAGGGCAAAAAACTCCTTCACCCGGGTTTCCAGCTCCCACATGGTGAGAACGCCCGTGAAGAACACGATGCCCGACAAAAGCAGATTGGGAAGGTTGAAGCCGTCAGCGGCATTGAAATACTGAATGCCCAGGGAGGGAATCCACTGGACCGTCTCTACAAATTGCAGCCCTCCCCGGCTCTTGTCGTAGGCAAAAAAGAGATAGATCGCCAGGGCCAGGGTCATTCCGGAGCACACGGCACCAACCCATTTGATTTCCCTGGCACGCGTTTCGGGCAAACAAAGGATGATGAAAAACCCTGCCAGGCAACTGATGAGAATGGCTGAAAGAAATGGAAAACCGGCGAATTCCATCGGCATGTGTAAGTCACCCTGTTCCGGAAAAATCGGGGCACTTCCATGGCCCCTGTTCACTGCGAATATCAATGTAGCAAAGATCGCACGCCGATGAACGCAGGAGCGCGCGCTGACCTTCGCTGCATATTTACCTCGAATTTACTTATTTATCTGGCTTCATCAGCGTCCTCAGCGTCCCATCTTCCCACAAACATCAAAAAAAGAAATAAAACGCCAGCAGGACCATGACGACGAACATCGCCAGGAGCCTGTACTGCACCATTCCGAGATGCATATGGGAGATCAAACGGCCCATTTCGACGGTTCCCCGGCTGATCCCGTCTATACTCCCGTCGATGACTCGATGGTCGTTCTGAGTGAAAAGAGTGGAGAGCCCACGGTCGATGACCCGATCCACAAACCATCGGTAAAAATGGTCCAGATACCACCGCTCGGCAAAGAGCCGATGCAGAGCGGGAATCCTCTCAACAAATCCCACCTGCTGCGCACAGCGGCGGCCGAATTCCATCCAGGCCAATCCAACTCCACCCACGGCCAATATGATTTCGGTATACAGGAGCCATACCGGATGCCCAATGCCCTTCACTCCCGGAAGAGCGGTCTGCCCCATGAAATGTTCCAAAGGAGCCTTCAAAAACCCCAGGCAGAGGGTAGCTCCCGCCAGAAGGATCAAGGGCCAGCCCATGAGCCAATAGTGGCTGGAGGAGTGGCCAGCTGAATGATCTATTGAGCTGGAAATGGTGGGATGGACCTCCAGCCCTCCCGAAGCCTCTCTCGGAAAAAGGATGATGAAAATCGGACGGAAGGCATAATATGCCGTCAAGAAAGCACCGAACAGGGCGGCAATGAGCCAGACGGGATTGGATAAGTCCGCGAGTCCCTCCAGGATCACCCCTTTGCTGAAAAAGCCCGAGAGGGGCGGTAAACCGGCCAGAGCGCCCGCCGCGATGCAGCAGCACGCCATGGGGACCTTCAAGTTCCGGCCTCCTTTTCTGCTGAGTTCATAAATGTCGTTGGTTTCGAAGGTGTGAATGAGCACCCCCGAGCAGAGGAACAGCAGGGCCTTGAAGGCAGCATGGGTCGTGAGGTGGAAGGCACCGGAGAAAAAAGCTCCCGCGTCCAGCCCCATGATCATGTAACCCAGCTGGCTGATGGTGGAATAGGCCCAGATCTCCTTAATATCCCGGGTTACAAGGGCCATGCTGGACGCCAGAAGCATGCTCAGGGTGCCGATGAACAGGCCAAAGGTCATGGCATCCGGGGAAAAAAAGAAAAAGGGAAACAGTCTTTCGAACAGGTAGACACCCGCCGCCACCATCGTGGAAGAATGGAGGAGCGCGCTGACCGGCGTGGGTCCCTGCATGGCATCGGGCAGCCAGGTCATGAGGGGAAACTGTGCACTCTTGCCGATGATGCCTCCAAAGATCAGGAGGGCTGAAAGGGTCAGGAGCTTTGGGGACATCTTCGCTGCCAGCGCCGGGCTGTCAATCTCCAGGATGCTCAGGTTCCCGAGATGCAACAGGATGAGAAGCATTCCGAGGAACATCGCCACATCGCCTGCCCGGGTCATGACAAAGGCCTTTTTGCCCGCCTGGCTGGCGCTGAACTTTTCATACCAGAAACCGATGAGCAGATACGAAGACAACCCGACCAATTCCCAGAAGATATAGAGCTGGAAAAGCGTCGGAGCGACGACCAGGGACATCATGGCCCAGAGAAAGAGGGACATGAAGGCATAATAACGGGAAATACCGGGATCTCCGGCCATGTATCCCAGGGAGTAAATCTGGATCAGGAAACCGATGACCGCCACCACCGCGAGCATGAGGAGACTGACCGGATCCAGGAGAAACCCAAAGGGGATTTCGATGCTGCCGGAAACAAGCCAACGTCCGGCGTACTCGAGGGGCTTTTCCATGTGCCAGTGTTCGTTCAGAAGAAACAGAGCGCAGACGAGAGAAACCGACATGGCCCCGATGGAGAGGCCGGCGGAAATCCGCGGATGGGAGCGCGTAAAAAGCATGACAACGAGAAAAGAACATAAAGGCAGCAGCGTAGCCAGAATGGCTGCAAGTAAGGTCGGGTCACTCACCCAGGAAATGGCCATTTTTATCCTCGCACGGTAGCAGACGGCGGACAGGAGCTACCTCAATATGTGAGCCCAAGTAAAGACAGAGCGATCCCAACAGATCACTTCAAGAGGTTGTAGCCGGCAGGGTCAAAAGTGCCCTTCTTCCGATAGGCGTAGACGATCATCGCCAGCCCAACGGCTACTTCGGTGGCAGCCACCGCCAATATGAAGAATACACAGGCCTGACCTTCCAGTTGGCCCCAGCGCAGCGCGGACCCCACAAAAGCGATCCCCGCCGCGTTCA